>DATGHL010000030.1 GCA_035308025.1 Candidatus Binataceae bacterium | reverse complement strand
GGCGACAATCCAGAGTGCTCGCAGGGCCTCAGGTCAAACTAACACTCGGGCTGCGAGCACCAGGAAAAAAACGACCTCGGTGCCGACAGCGCGGTGTCCCTTCCTTAGCAGGTTTCATCCATCAGGGTGGGCGCAGCCCATAACGAACTAACATGATAAGACCTTGGGGTTGAGTTTCGCCAAGGTTCAGGACGTATGGCTGCCGCTGGAAGTACCGCCCCGACAAGCGCTCACGCCGAAGCGCCCGCGCACAAGTGGCTGATCGCACTGGCCGTGATGCTGGGGGCGACGCTCGAAGTCCTCGACGGTTCGATCATCAACGTCTCGCTGCCCCATATGCAGGGCTCGTTTTCGGCCAGTGTGGACGAAATCGCATGGATTCTCACGAGCTACCTGGTGGCCAATGGCATCATGATCCCGATGACCGGGTGGATCTCCGGGCGCTACGGCCGCAAGCAATATTTTCTCGCCTCGGTCTCGACTTTCGTGCTGGCCTCGGCGCTGTGCGGCGCCGCCCGCTCGCTCAGCGAGATGGTGCTGTTTCGTCTGATCCAGGGAGTCGCCGGGGCGGCGATGATTCCACTCTCGCAGGCCATCCTGATGGAAACCTTTCCGCCGCAGGAGCAGCAGTTGGCGATGGCGATGTGGGGGATGGGGCTGATGGTCGCGCCGATCCTGGGGCCGACGGTCGGCGGCTGGATCACCGACAACTGGAACTGGCGCTGGAATTTCTACATCAATGTGCCGCTAGGCGCGATCGCCTTCGTGATGGTTTCCAGCTTCGTCCACGACCCGGCCTATATACGCGAGCGCAAACGCAGCGGCCCAATCGATTTCCTTGGGATGATCTATCTGGCCGTCGCGCTCGGGCTGATGCAGATCATCGTCGATCGCGGAGAGCGCGCCGACTGGTTCAATTCGCCCTGGATCGTCGGCGCGGCGATCGTTTCCGGCGTGGCGACGGTGCTGCTGGTGTTCCGCGAGCTGCGGGTGGCCGATCCGATCGTGGAGTTGCGTTTCCTGGAAATCCGGCAGTTCGCGGGCGCGGTCTTCGCCGTCGTGATGTTGAGTTTTATCCTCTTCGGCACCGGCATCCTGAACCCGGTCTTCCTGCAGGAGTTCATGGGCTATACGGCGTGGAAGGCTGGACTGGTGATGGCGCCGCGCGCGGGCTGCGCGATGTTCGCGATGCTCCTTGCCGGGCAGATTGCGCGCCATGGAATCGATAACAAGCGGCTTATCGGATTGGCCTTCGTGCTGCAAGCGATCGGATTGTGGAATATGGCCCACTGGAACCTGGAGGTGGGAATCTGGCAGGTGATCTGGCCGGGGATGGTTCTGGGACTGGGCCTCGGCATGTGCTTCCCGGTGCTCTCCGCCGCGGCGCTGACCTGCGTCCCGCGCGAGCGGATGGGCTACGCCTCGAGCCTCTACAACATGATGCGCAATACCGGGGCGGCGATGGGAATCGCCTACCTGACCAGCACGCTGGTGCGCCATCAGAGCATCCATCAGGCCTACCTCGTGCAGCACTTTTCGGCCTTCGATGCGTGGCAGATGAGCAATCGCGCGCCGCACCTGCCGGGCTCGCCGACGTTCCATCTGCTTAACCAGATGGTGACCGGGCAAAAGCAGGGTCTCGGGATGGTATACGGCGTAATCCAGCAGCAGTCCGCGATGCTCGCGTTTGCCGATCTGTATCGCATCCTGGCGGTGATGGCGATCGTAATGGTTCCGTCGTTTCTGCTTTTTCGCGGCGCGAGCACGACGGGTGCGGGCGGCGCGGCGGCACACTGAGGAGCGCTCTTTCGCGCCCGATCTACTGGCCCGGGTTGTGATAGACCTTGCGGATTGAATCTCCCGATACGCCAAAGCGATCGGGCGTACATGAAGGAGGTAGTCATGGAACTGGGCTTGGACGGCAAAGTCGCGATCGTGACCGGCGGCAGCAAGGGCATCGGGCGGGCCACGGTATTAGGCCTGCTCGCCGAGGGCTCTTCGGTGCTGGCCTGTGCGCGAGGTCAGGCGGCGCTCGACGAGACGGTCATCGCCGCGGGTCATGCCGCGCGCGAGCGGATCGATACGATCGCTGCGGACCTCACTGACGGCGCGGCGATCAAGCGCGTCGTCGCGCGCTGCCTCGAGCGCTTCGGACGGGTCGATGTCCTGATCAACAACGCCGGCAGTGCGCGCACCGGTCCTTTCATGGAGCTCTCCGACGAAGCCTGGATAGCAGACTGGATGCTCAAATTTTTCGGTTACGTACGGATGGCGCGCGAGGTGCTCGCACCGATGCGGCGCGACGGCGGCGGCATAATCGTCAACGTGATCGGTGCGGCCGCGCTCAATCCGCGCGCCAGCTATACGATCGGCGGCGCGGCCAACGCGGCCCTCAATCACTTCACCAAGGCGCTGGCCGAAGAGGCGGCGCCAAACGTCCGCGTCGTCGGCATCAATCCCGGACCGATCCTCACGGAACGATTACTCAAGATGCGCTCGGGCCTGATTCCTGCCAGTGCAGGTCAATCGACGGAAGAGGCGTTTCGCACGATGACCCCGCTCGCACGGATTGGCCAACCCGAAGAGGTCGCCGATCTTATTCTGTTCCTCGCGTCAGCGCGTGCGGGCTTCATTCACGGGGCCAACATCACGATCGATGGCGGTCTGACCAAGGGCCTGATGGGCTAGCGAATCGCGCCTTCTAGCGCGGGCGCTTCATGCGGAAAATGGTATCGATGACGGTGTATTGATCGGTCGAGCCCAGGCGCGCGATCGGGCGATGGCGTGAGAGATCGACTGCGCCGTCGATGACCACGGCGTCATCGATGTAGATGCTGACGACCTCACCGATGACGATCGTGTAGTCATGCGGCCGGCCGTCGCGGCCGGGCAGATCGACGCTCTTGACGTATTTGCACTCGAAGGCGACCGGCGAGTGTTTGACGCGCGGCGGCTTGACGACGGTCGAGGGCGCCATCGCGAGCTTCGCCAGTTCCGGCTCGCTAACCTCGGGACCGACCATCGCGGAGGTGAGATTCATCTCTTCGCGCAGCTCCCAGGTGGTGAGACTATGGACGAACTCGCCGGATTTTTCGGCGTTGTGCTGCGAGTGTTTGCGGCCGCCGCTCGAGAACATCACGAAGGGTGGATTCCCCGCGATCGCATTGAAAAAACTGTAGGGCGCCAGATTCACGACGCCGCTCGGACTGATGGTCGAAATCCAGCCGATTGGGCGCGGCACGACCAGCGCTGTCAGCGGATCGTGCGGCAGCCCGCCATTGCCTTTTCGCGGATCATATTGCATCGATAGACCAAGCCGTTGTTCGTTGATGTCCGAAAGGGACGTCCAAGCGCAAGTTACATCAGGCGGCGAGCCGGGCAAAGGCGACGTTTCGGGAGGTCAAGAATCATGGCGGGAAAACTCGACGGGCGGGTCGCGATCGTTACCGGTGGCGGCTCGGGAATCGGCGCGGCGACGGTGCGGCGCTTCGCGCGCGAAGGGGCCGCGGTGATCGTGGCCGATCTGAGCGGTACGCGCGCCGACAAGATCGGCGCGGAAATCGTCGCAGCGGGCGGCAAGGCCCGGCAGATCAAGATGGACGCGTCGGACGCCGAGGGCGTGCGGGCGGCGATCAAGCTCGCGCTCGACAGCTTCGGCCGGCTCGACGTGATGTTCAACAACGCCGGCGCGGCGGAGGTTGCGACGCTCGAAGAGACCACGCTCGAGAGCTGGAACCGCGTGATGGCGGTGACGCTGACCAGCACCTTCCTTGGGATCAAGTACAGCCTTCCGATCATGCGCAAGCAGGGCGGCGGCGCGATCATCAATACCGCGTCCATTTCGGGCACGCGCGGGGACTATGGGCTCTCGTCCTACAACGCCGCGAAGGCTGGCGTGATCAATCTGACGCGGGCCGCGGCGATGGAGAACGCGCGCTACAAAATCCGCATCAACTGCGTCTGTCCGGGCGCGATCAATACGCGCGCGCCGGAGCTGATCGCGGGCGATCGGGCCGACGAATTCCGCCGGCTTCAGGCGGAAGCGGCGCCGCTTGGGCGGATCGGCGAACCCGACGAGATCGCCAACACGGTGCTGTTCCTCGCCTCGGACGAGGCCTCGTTCATCACCGGCGAGGCGATTGTGGTTGACGGCGGCCTCACCGTGCAGACCGGTTTGGCCAATCTCAATACGATCCGCAGCGGGCGGGCCTAGTTCCCCCGAGTTAGAAATTCGCTGACAAATTGGAGTTGGCCGAGTGTACCGGCACGGCGACCGGAGCAGTTACGTTTTCCATTTCACCGGATAACATAGGAATGCCTGACGAAAAGAAAGAAGAACATACGGCGCATTCTCTCGCATCCAAATTTGCAAAGTCTTTACTCAAAATAAAGCCCGATCCGAAACAACCAAGGTAACGTAACCCTGAGGATATAGCCAAATGAACAAGTTGAAAGCGCCCTGGTATTGGTGGCCGTTCATCGGTATTGCATTTTTTGTTGCAGTCCAAATAATCGCAGAATTTGCTAAGTAGAGAGAACACATGGCACGATCGCTAGCGTCGAAAATTGCCAAGGCTTTGCTGGAGACGAGTCCGTCCAAGAGGCATGAGCAAGCACAAACGCAACCGCCAACAGAGTAACTACATATCCAACAATATCGGTAATCGCCCTATGAAGCTTATCCAGCTGCTTAAGAGAAGCAGTCTGACCGACTGGCTGCTCATGTTCATAACAGCTGGAATTTTGTGGGTAGGTTTTCGGCAGTGGAGGGTTTCGCAAGGGCAATTGGAAGTTAACCACAAAGAGCTTCGCGCGTGACTGAATGTGACAGAAGGCACCATACCAGTGTTGGCAGTAAATACGCCCTTGCAATCGACCCTGATCATAATCAACTTTGGGAAGACCATCGCTTCCCAAGTAACAGGAGAGTTTATATCGAGGTCATTCCAAACAGCGTTGCGCCTCACTTCGAGACCTCCGGCCAGCATGGCGGATTCACCACAGGATCTATCTTTCCGAATATAGTTGCGAAACCTCTGTAAGTATCCGTGCAAAGAGGCCAACCTAAAAAGCTATAGGGCGACGCCAGTAATCAACAGTTGCTTACGCAAGCCGAGATAAACTCTCTCCAAAGCGGTGAATCTTGGCTCGCCCTCCATGGCTGCATCACTTATTACGATATTTTTGGTATTTCGCACTGCTGCGCTTTTGTATGACAAAAGTTTATAAAGCTGGCGGATATCTCTACAAAGACTGCACTGATTACAACAGCACCGATGACAAGTAATGCGGCCGCCTTCGGCCTGTCACGTCGCCCCTGATTCTGGGCGAACCCGCGTCTTCTGCCAACAGACGGATAATCGCCCTAAGCTAGCGCCGCGGGCGCGTTAGCGTTTTTCGAATTGCTGCTTGCCGAAGAGAATATCCCAGGCTTTTGGGTTGGGTTTGGCGCCACGCCCGCGTTCGACTTCTTCCTTCATCACGGCGAGGCCGCGCTGGACCGCCGGACGCGCTTCGATAGCGTCATACCAGCGCTTAAGGTTGGGAAAGTCATCGAGGTTTTGTCCCTGCCAATGATGCGTGCGCAGCCACGGATAAGTCGCCATGTCGGCGATTGAGTATTCGCCGGCGAGGTAGCCGGCCTCGCCGACGCGCTTGTCGATCACGCCGTAGAGGCGATGCGCCTCGTTGGTGTAACGCTCGACCGCGTACTGAATCTGCTCAGGTGCGTAGCGGCGAAAATGATGGGCCTGACCGAGCATCGGGCCGACGCCGGCCATCTGGAACATCAGCCACTGGACGACGTCGTAGCGCTTACGTAGGTCCTGCGGCATGAACTGCCAGCCGCTCTTCTCGGCCAGATACATGAGTATCGCGCCCGATTCGAAGATCGCGATCGGCTTACCGTCCGGGCCGTCATGATCGACCATCGCGGGAATCCGGTTGTTCGGCGAGACCTTGAGGAAGTCGGGCTGGAACTGCTCGCCCTTGCCGATATTGATCGGGATGACATTGTACTTCCAGCCCAGCTCCTCGAGCAGGATCGTGACCTTGTAGCCGTTCGGGGTAATCCAGAAATAAAGATCGATCATATTTGGCTCCTGGTTGGTTACCGGGCACAGCCTAGCAAAAGCGGCGCATTATTCTGAGCGCTGCATTGGAGATCACGCGCTCGCGGCTTTGATCCGTCCGGCCTTGATTGCTTTGAGCAGCGCCGCGTAGTCGCGCTCGGTCTGATCGGCGTAGGCCGCGGCGAAGTTGACCAGCGCGTCGTCGAAGGCTTCGCCCGAGCCGAGGTAGCCGGCGATCATCGCGGAATCGCCGGAGCGAGCGTGTGCGAGCGCCAGGGCCCAGCCGCAGGCTTCCGCGAAGTATTCGAGGTCGGTGTGGCCGGCGGTCTCGATCGGCATCGCGATCTTCATATCGCGCAGTTGGCGGATATAGAAGTGGCGGTTGTCTTCGAGACCCTCGGTCCAGCCGAGCAGGATGTCTCCCGCGGACTGCATCAGACGCTGTCCGACGACGACGCGCTCGCCATGACTGGTGAAGGCGCTCGCCCCGGCATACGGCTCGAGCACTGAAGGGCCTGCCTCCTTGACCTGCAGGAAGAGCGGATCATCCTCGGCGGCGGTGAAGAGCGCGACGGCGCAGAACGTGCCGACGCTACCGACGCCGACGACCTTGATCGCGATGTCCTGCAGCTCGTAACGCTGAAACAACTGCCGATATGCTGGTGGGAGCGACGCGGCATAACGCTCGAAGCCGTCGAGTACGCGCTGGCGAAATGCCGCCTTGTGGCGTTCCGCCGGATGATAGATCAGGGGCGGTGCGTCGTTGATCCGCAGGGGTTTGCGGCCCGACCGCGCGAGCGCCGGAAAAAGATGTCCCGGAGTGCTGTCGCGGCGCGCCTTCTCGATTGCCCGCCGGGTCTCGGCGCGCTCGGCGTCGCGCGGCATACTGCGGATCAGCGCCTTAAGATCGATGCGCTGGTACCAGACCTCAAGCACGCGCATCGCGGCATATTCCGCCATGTGCTCACGATAGGCGCGGGTGGCGGCGCGGACCGCCTCCTCGCGATATTCGGTCTTGAAATCGGCGGTGCGCGCGGCGACCTCGATACTCGCAGCGAGACGTTTGATGTCCCATTCCCAGGGCGCAGGCAGGGTTTCGTCGAAATCGTTGATGTCGAAGATCAGGTTGCGTTCGGCGGTCGCGAAGGCGCCGAAATTCATGATGTGGCAATCGCCGCCGGCCTGCACCCGCAGCCCGGTGGCGGGTGTGCGCGCGAGATCGGCGGCCATAATCGCCGCGGCGCCGCGCAAAAAGGCGAACGGCGACTTCTTCATGCGCCCGTAGCGGATCGGCAACAGTTCGGCGATGCGGTTGTGGTCAAACTCGCGGAGGATCGCAACCGGGTCGGCGCGATTGACTGCGGCCTGCCATTCCCCGTGACTGCTGCGCGGCACCTGCTCGCGCAGGGCGCGGCCCGCCATCATCCGTTCAGCGGCCGACAGTGCCGGTGCCGCGCGGGTCGCGCCTAAGGCTTTCCGCATGCCGATCTAGTAGCGACGGCTAGCGCAGCAATGCAATGGGCCGCAAATTAACTTTTGGTTACGAAAGATCCGTACCCGAAGATTTCGTCGCTCAGACCGATGCGGCTTCGGGGTCGCCCTTGCGCACACCCATCAGGTAGGCCTCGATGAACTGATCGATATCGCCATCGAGCACCGCGCTGGTGTTGCCGGCCTCGACGCCGGTGCGATGGTCCTTCACCAACTGATACGGATGGAGCACATAAGAGCGGATTTGGCTGCCCCAGGCGATCTCCTTTTTCTCCTTGCTGAATTTCTCGAGCTCCTCGCGCTTCTTGCGTTGCTCAAGCTCGAACAGCCTTGCCCGCAGGATTTTCATCGCCATCGCGCGATTCTTGTGCTGCGAGCGCTCGTTCTGGCAGGTTACGACGATTCCGCTGGGGATATGGGTGAAGCGCACGGCGGAATCGGTCTTGTTGACGTGCTGGCCGCCGGCGCCTGAGGCGCGAAAGGTATCGACGCGCAGATCCGCTGGATTGATAATGACCTCGACCTTGTCGTCGATCGCCGGGAAGACAAAGACCGAGGCGAACGAAGTATGGCGGCGCGCATTCGCGTCGTAAGGTGAAATCCGCACCAGCCGATGGATGCCGGCTTCGGCCTTGAGATAGCCATACGCGAACTCGCCGTCCACCTCGAAGGTCGCATTCTTGATTCCGCCGCCGTCGCCGGGCTGCAAATCGGCGAGATCGGTCTTGTAGCCGCGCCGCTCGGCCCAGCGGAGGTAGAGACGGAGAAGCATCTCGGCCCAATCCTGAGCCTCAGTGCCGCCGGCCCCCGGATGGACCGAGACGATCGCGCCGAGGCGATCGTATTCGCCTCCGAGCATCAGTTGGAGTTCCTGGCGCTCGAGCTCTGCGCCCGCGGTCTGAAGTGCGGCTGCGGTTTCGCCAGCCGCCTCAGAATCGTCCATCCCTTCTTCTTCGGCCATCGCGAAGAAGAGCTTCGCCTCTTCGAGCGATTTCTTCAGAAGCTCGTAGCCCGAGAGCTTGGCGCGGATGCGGTCCTGCTCCTTGAGCACCGCCTGGGCGTCCTCAGGGCGATCCCAGAAATCGAGCTTGCTCGACTCCTCGAGCAGTTGGTTGGAGCGCGCGCTTAGTGTGGCGACGTCAAAGACGCCTCCCGAGGGTCTCGCTGCGATAATCGAAATCGATGAGTTGTTCGCGCATCTCGGCTAGGGTCATTGGGCAATCTCCAAATACAGAACGTTGCGTTTCAAAACAGTCGGTAGAAGCTGGGTTGTTAGCCGACGCGAAGTGTGTCGGGTCGATGCAGCTTATATTCTGACATAAACGCGTCGGCGAATTAATGCAGTAGGTGCGAGTTTGTCCGCTCGTGGGCGCGGCCGTTGGGCGGGAACTGATCGGACCCGACTCCGCGTCGGCCGCTGGCGCCGCGGCGCAGAGTCAGCGCGTCGAGGAATCCGGCGAGCGTGAGGATCAGGCAAGCTTCCGCAAAGAGATCACCGACCCGCGTGTACACTGTCCGCTCGCGGCGCCAGTACACAAGTTCGGTTTCAGTACCGCGCACGAAAAGCGGCGTTGGCGCGGTGATCGCGCCGGTGGGCTGGATAACTGCGCTGATGCCGGTGTTCGCCACGCGCACCAGCGGGACTTTGGTCTCGACCGCGCGCATCGCCGCCATCGCGAGCAATTGATAAGGCGCAGAGCTTTCCCCGTACCAGGCATCGTTGGTGATATTGATCAGAATGTCGGCGCCGTCATTGACGACGCTGCGCGCCAGATCCGGAAAGATGCTTTCATAACAGATCAGCACGCCCAGCTTGGCATCTTTCACCGTAAAGACGGTCTGTTTTGATCCCGCAAACATATCGCCGAAACCGGCGACGACGCGATTGACGAAGTAGCCGAAAAGGCTGCGCAGCGGGACGTATTCGCCAAAGGGCACGAGCTGAATCTTGTCGTACCAGGCGATAACCTCGCCGCGGCCACTGACGAGATAGGCGCGATTGTAAAACCCCACGCGGCCATCTTCGACGCCAAGCGCGGGCGCGCCGAAAAGGATCGGATCGGCAGTCTCGACGGCGAGCGCGAGTAATTGTTGGCGGTAGCGCGCATCTTCAGCGAAAGCGGCGGGATAGCGCTCGTCGGGTTGAAAGAAAAACGCGGCGGCGGCCTCCGGCCAGACGATTAAGTCAGCGCCGCGCCGCGCTGCGCTGCGGCTCTGATCCGCATAGACGTCGAAACTGGATTTGAGGAACTTGGGATCCCATTTCAGCGATTGCGGGATGTCGCCCTGGACCATCGCAACGTTGAGTGACGCCTCGCCCTGGGCGTTTTGCAGGCCGCGGACTCGGATCGAACCGAAGACGAACGCCGCCGCCATCAGGAACGTCAGAGCGCCGAGACTCACCGCCTGCGTCCTGCGCGAATAAACCTGGAAGGCGACGACGTAAACTACCACGTTGGCGAAAATGATCAGCGCGGAGATCCCGTAGACCCCAGTGAGTTCCGCAAACTGAATCAACTGAAGATTGCGATAGGCGGTGTAGCCCAGCAGATTCCACGGAAAGCCGATCGGGAAGTAGGTGCGGACCCATTCGAGCGCCGTCCAGGCGATCGGCAGCGTAACGACTATCGGAATACGGAAACGGACCGCAGTGAAGTCGGCGAACGCAAAGGCGATAGCGCCGTAGAGCGCGATGATCGCGGCCAGCAAAAGCATCGGCGTGATCGCCAGATCGATGCGCAGGCTGGTGAAGCTGTGCAGCGTGATCGCGATCCAGTAAACCGAAGCGATATTGCAGACAAAGCCTTGCAGCCATGCGTAGAGAAAGAGGCGTCCGGTTGATTCGTCGCGGATTGCGTAAAGCAGCGGCACAAAGGCGACCCAGGCGAGCAGACCCAGATCAACCTTCGGAAAGGCTGCGGCGAGCGCCAGTCCGCTGATCGCCGCGAGCGCGGCGCGAGTTCCCCGGCTCAGGCCAGTCACGCGCCGGAACCAAATAAATTTTCGAGCGGGAGAACGCCCGCGCACGGCGGTGCGCCGTCGAAACGATCGTACAGTTCGTCAGCGTCTCGCCAGGACTCGACCAACGCGACGGCGCCGCGGGCGGGCAGCGGCAGCGCGCCGGGCACCCGCCATTCGCGCTCGAAAGTCCAATCCACGGCCGGCGTGCGGCGCAGGTCGATCGCGACCACGCGCCACAGCTCCTCGGCGGCGAGAATCGCGCGCGCCTCGGTCAGCGGGAGATAGAAAACCGGACGCGCCCCCATCGCAAAGGCGTAGCGTTTGTCCAGCGCAACCCCGAAGGGTTGGTAGCGGCGCCGATTGGCCCGCGTGAGCAGCCGGCTCAATTCTGCGAGCGGCACGTCAAAGAGGCAGACGGCGCGTTGTTTGCCGGGGACCATCCGGGTAGAGCCTGCGATACTCCCGTTGCGCAGAATCGTTACCAGATTGTCGAGCGCGTCACCGCTGCGCGAGGTGCGGGTGAAATGCGTCAGGACTGCGGCGGCGGCCGGCTTAAGCGGAGCGGCGGACATGCTTTAACGATTCACAATCTCACGGTCGCGGAGCGCAAGCGGCGCGGGGCTGGCCGGGAATCGAGCAGCGCTGCGAGTTCACGTTCACGCGCGAACATGCGCCGCGCCTCGGCCCGAGAACGCTCGTGGTCGTACCCGAGCAGATGGAGGAGGCCATGAATTAGCAGGGCGCGCAGACGGCGTTCCGGCGGCAACCTCATCGCCTGCGCCTGGCGCAAGGCGGTCGCGATCGAGATCACGACATCGCCAAGAATCACCGGAGGGCCTGCGTCCGCGGCGCCCGCGCGCGTTTCCGCTGCGCGCCCGCGCGAGTTCTCCCCGCATTCGTGCGATCCCTGGCCGTCGCCGAGTTGCGGAAACGAGAGCACGTCGGTCGGCGAGTCCTTGCCGCGAAACAGGCTGTTCAATTGACGGATCGCCGCGTCCGTCGTGAGTACGATCGACAGCTCTGCGCGGTCACGATCGAGCAGCCGCAGGAGCGACTTGGCCGATCCGCGCAATGACGCGGCGAACTCGCGACCGTCCGCCGCGTCGCATCGCAGAGCTACCGTCACGTCACGTCCGAGGTTTGGGGACGCTTTCGAGGGCTTGCGTGGGACCGTCGCCGTTGAAGGATTCGTAGGCCGTGATGATCGCCTGCACCAGCCGATGGCGCACCACGTCACGCTCATTGAAGTAAACGAACTTGATCCCCGGCGTATCGGCGAGCACGGTGCGCGCTTCTTTCAGCCCTGAGAGCTTGCCGCTCGGCAGATCGATCTGGGTGATATCCCCGGTGATCACCGCCTTGGAAGCGTAGCCCAGCCGCGTCAGGAACATCTTCATCTGCTCGGAGGTCGTGTTCTGCGCCTCGTCGAGGATGATGAACGAATCATTGAGCGTGCGCCCGCGCATAAAAGCGAGCGGGGCGACTTCGATCGTGCCGCGCTCGAGCATCCGGCGCGCCCGATCGTAATCGACCATGTCGTGCAGCGCGTCGTAAAGCGGACGCAGATACGGGTTGACCTTTTCGGCCAGATCGCCCGGGAGAAAGCCGAGCTTCTCGCCGGCTTCGACCGCGGGCCGGCAGAGCACCATGCGGGTGACCTGATTTTTCATGAGCGCGGCCAGCGCCATCGCCATCGCGAGATAGGTCTTGCCGGTGCCGGCGGGACCAATCCCGAAGACGATATCGTGGGTGCGAATCGCGTCGATATAGCCTTTTTGATTAAGGCTCTTCGGCGAAATGACGCGTTTGTGCGCCGAGACGTAAACCGTGTCGAGGAAGATGTCCTTCAGGTCGGCGTTGCGATCGGCCCGCAGGATGCGCGCCGAGTATTCGACGTCGCCCGCATAGATCGGATAGCCGCGTTTGAGCAGTTCGTAGAGCTCGCTCAGGAGCTTGCCCGCGACCGCCTGCTCCTCGTGTCCGCCGGAGACCTTGAGCGTGCTGCCGTTGGCGCCGATCCGCACGCCGAAGCTCTGCTCGATCGTTCGGAGGTTGGCGTCCTGCTGGCCGAGCAGCTCCGTGAACAGGCGATGATCGTCGAAATGAAGTTCGAGAGAATCCTCAGAGGATAGAGTCGAAAGGCTGCCGTTGATCCGATTGATATCTTCCGTCACGCCGTTATGTCGATCCATCTTGAACGGTAAGCGTAGCGGTTTTCACCCGCGCTGTTAACCGGCGCGAAATTAAGCTCGCGTTACGAATCACCGCGGATGAGCCCGGCAATGCGATCGAGCGCTTCGTCGAGTCTGGCGGCGTCGCGGCCGCCGGCCTGCGCAAAATCCGCGCGACCGCCGCCGGTACCGCCGATGATTGGCGCTAACTGCTTGACGATGTCGCCGGCCTTGATCCGGCTGGTCAGATCGCTGGTCACCGCGACGAGCAGGGCGGCCTTGTCGTCGCCGAGGTCCGAGCCCAATGCGACGACCGCGGAGCCGTGCTTCTGACGCAGGCGATCGGCGAGGTCGCGCAGCGCCTTGGGGTCCACGCCGTCGAACTTGCGCGTGACGACTTTGACGCCACCGGCGTCGCGCACCTGCTCGGCGTCGCCCGCGGCCTTGCCGTCGCCGGCGACGAGCTTCTGCTCGAGCGCGCGCAATTTTTTCTCGAGTTCCTTCTCGCGCGCGAGCAGGCGTTCGAGCCGCTCGAGCGCGTCGCCGTCGCGTGCGCCGAGCCGGCCGCTCAAGTCTTCGAGAATCTTCTCGCGCCGGCGCACCGCTTCGAGCGCGCCACGGCCGGTCGCGGCCTCGATGCGGCGCACGCCAGCCGCAACTCCAGATTCGGCGTCGAGCTTGAACAGCCCGATGTCTCCGGTGCGATTCACGTGCGTGCCGCCGCAGAGCTCGACCGAGAAATCACCCATCCGCACGACGCGGACGCGGTCGCCGTACTTGTCGCCAAAGAAGGCGAGCGCGCCGGCCTTGAGCGCGACGTCGTAGGCCATCTCCTCGGTGGTGACGCCGGCGTTGTCGCGGATGCGCGCGTTGATCAGCTCCTCGATCGTGACCAGGTCGCCGTCCGCGATCGGCCCCTGATGGCTGAAATCGAAGCGCAGGCGGCCCGGCTCGACTAATGAACCGGCCTGACGGACTTCCTTGCCGGCGACTTCGCGCAGCGCGTAATGAAGGAGATGGGTGGCGGAATGATTGCGCATCGCGGCGTCGCGCCGCTCGCGATCGATCGTCAGCTTGACCGGGCGGCCGCGCTCGAACTCGCGGGCGTCACCGCGAACTATCCGGCCCAGATGGAGGATCGCGCCGTCCTGTTTGCGCGTGTCGAAAACTTCAAGTAACGCTCCAGATTCTGTCGCGATCGCGCCGCGGTCGCCGACCTGTCCGCCGCCCTCGGGGTAGAAGGGGGTCTCGGCGGTGACGACGGTGACGTTGTCGCCATCGGTCTGCGCCGCCACAACTTTGGAGTCTGCGTCGTAGGTGTGATTGCCGACGAAACGCGAGGCCGCGCCGTCGCTCGAAGTGATTTCGGGCGCGACGGTTTCCTGCTTGCGGGCGGCTCGACCGCGCTCGCGCTGTTCGGCCATCAAGCGATTGAAACCCTCAACGTCTACTTCAACTTTCTCATCGCGCAGAACGTCCTGCGTCAGGTCGAGGGGAAACCCGTAAGTGTCGTAGAGTTTGAAAGCGACTTCGCCTAGGAGCACTCGCTTACCACCTGTAGCGGGAGCGCGGCTGCGAAAGGTATCGAGAAGCAAGAGTCCGCGGTCCAAGGTTTCGAGAAACCGAGTTTCCTCGCTCGTAACTGCGCGTCTAATTTCTGCGCTTTGTTTCCTAAGCTCGGGGTACGCAGCGCCCATTGTCTCGATTACGGCATCGCATACATCGCTCAAAAATGGCTGCTTAATTTCGAGAGTATGGCCCTGACGCACGGCGCGGCGAATCAAACGCCTAAGGACGTATTCACGATCGGTGTTGCCGGGAAAGATACCGTCGGCAATCAGAAAGGTGATCGCGCGGGCATGGTCAGCTATAGCCCTATACGAAATGTCTGCCTTTTCGTTGAGCCCGAACGACCGAATTATCGGAGTCGGTGAAAATCTCTCGAGTTTGGGCTTAGCGACAACAACTTGTTCCTCGATTCGTCGAATAATCGCCTGGAACAAGTCAATCTCGTAGTTGCCGAGGAGTTTGCCCGTTTCGAGACTCTGCAATACAGACGCGATGCGTTCGAGGCCGGTGCCGGTATCGACGTGCTTCATCGGCAGCGGTGTCAGTTTGCCGGAGGCGTCACGGTTGTACTGGATGAAAACCAGGTTGCCGAGCTCGATAAAGCGCGCGCAACCATCGACGTTGACCGCGCACTTACCCGGCTCGTGCGTGCAGAACTTCGCCGCCTCGACGTCGCGATCGATATGAATCTCCGAGCAGGGACCGCACGGGCCGGTCTCGCCCATCTCCCAAAAATTGTCCTTCGCGCCGCAGCGCAGGATACGATCTTTAGGTAATACTTTAAGTTTGAGCCAGGCCGCTTCGGCCTCGTCGTCGTCCTGATAGACGGTCGCCCAGAGCAGCTCCTTGGGGATGCCCCAGACCTTGGTCACGAGCTCCCAATGGAACGCGATCGCCTCTTCCTTGTAGTAGTCGCCGAACGACCAGTTCCCAAGCATCTCGAAAAACGTGTGATGGTAACTGTCACGGCCGACCGCCTCGAGGTCGTTGTGCTTGCCGGAGATGCGCAGGCATTTTTGGCAATCGGCGACGCGCTTCGACGTGGGCGTCCTCACGCCGAGGAAATAGTCCTTGAAGGGGACCATGCCAGCGTTGGTGAAGAGCAGGGTCGGGTCGCCGTGCGGGATCAGCGAGGCCGACGGAACAATCTCATGTCCTTTGTCCTTGAAGAAATCCAGAAATGACTGGCGGATGCGGTCGGTGGTCCAATGCATACCGGCTTATTCTAGCCATGCCGGTCAGCCGGTGCATCCCGCCTCTCAAGCGGTTTGGGCGAGCGCCGACTTCCATAGCTTCGCGATTTTCTCCCGAAGCTCCCCGATCGTGCCGTCGTTGTTGATGACCTCGCTAGCGTGACGGCGCCGTTCCTCGTCGGAGAGCTGGGCGCGGATGCGCGCCTCGGTCTGCTCGGGCTTGAGTCCGCGTTCGAGTTCGACGCGCTCGATCACGCGTTCTTTGGCCGCGACGACCAGCCAGATCTCGTCAAACAACGGCTGCCAATTCGCTTCGATCAGCACCGCGGCCTCGATCACGATGGGCTTGCGCTCGCCCGCAGCGCGCATCGCGTCGACCATCTCGCGCATCCGCGCGAACATCTTCGGATGGACGATCGCGTTGAGCCGCTTCAGCGCGGCCGGGTCGGCAAAGACGATCGGGCCGAGCTTCTTGCGATCGATCGTGCGGTCCGGCGCGAGGATGCCTTCACCGAAGGCGGCGAGCATATCCGGATAGGCGGGACCGTCCGGCGCGTAGATTGTGTGACCGACCTTGTCGGCGTCGATAATCGGTGCGCCGAGTTCGGCGAGAATTTTGGTCACGGTGCTCTTACCCGACCCGATTCCTCCGGTCAGTCCGATCGTGAGCATCCACTCGCCCTTGGAATAGAAACTGTCGGCTCGTCGCAAGGTTTGATCCCTCAGATTACTGCTCGATTCTCTGAGCACGGCTCGCAGACTCGCTCCTTTTGCTCCGCCTAGCCAGCCTGCCGGGTCCACGACTGCAAGTCGTAAAGATGGCTGAAAAAGCCGCCGCGCGCGAGCAATTCCTCGAAAGTACCTTGCTCGGCGATCGTGCCGTCACGCAGGACGAGGATCAGATCCGCGTTCTGGATCGTCGATAGCCGATGGGCGATCACCAGGGTGGTGCGTTCGCGCATCGCGGCACGCACCGCCGCCATCACCAGGACTTCGGTTTCCGCGTCGAGCGCGCTCGTGGGTTCGTCCATGATCAGAATCGGCGCGTCCTTGAGCAGCGCCCGCGCGATCGTGACGCGCTGCCCCTCGCCCTCGGACAAGCTGTGGCCGCCCTGGCCGACGAGTTCGTCGAGGCCCGCGGTCAATTTCGCGATCAGCCCGTCGAGCCGCGCCGCGGTCGCCGCCTGCTCCAACTCGCGTGCGGTCGCGTCCGGCCGTCCGATCGCGAGATTGGCCCGAATCGTCGCCGCCAGCACCAGCGGCGGCTGGATCACCATCGCGATATTGCCGCGCAGCGACCGCAATGTGGCCTCGCGCGTATCGACGCCGTCGATCCGGATCGCGCCGCGGTCAGGTTCATAGAAGCGCATCAGCAGGGTCGCCATCGTGGTTTTGCCGGCGCCGCTGGGCCCGACGATTGCGACTGTCTGCCCGGCGCGCACCTTGAAACTGATCCCCTTCAAGACGGGCGCGCTGCGCTCGTAGCCGAAGACCACGTCATCGAACTCGACATCGCCGCGGACGCGGGGGAGCGTGCGGGCGCCCGGCCGGTCCTTGATCTCCGGTTCGAGCTCGACCAGCTCGAAGCATCGACGCAACCCGGCCTTCGCGCCCTGAATCATGCCGTAGGTTTGAAACATCTGGTTGACCGGCAGATAGAGCGACGCGAGGTAGGTCGTGAAGACGATCAAGTCGCCGACTGTCAGCTCGCCGCTGAGCACGTGCAGCGCGCCAATGTAGATGACCAGCGCGGTGCCGACCGCAATCAGCGCGTTAACGCCGCCGGCGTAAATAGTCTGAAAGACGTAAAGCTTGAGTGACTCGCCCAGGCTCTCGCGGCTCGATTGCACGAACTCGTTGAGCGACTCGTTTTCCCGCGTGAAGGCCTGCACGACGTGTATCGAGGAGAGCGCCTGATGAGCGACCGTATAGAGCTGGCTCTCCTTGATGCGTGCGCCGCTCGCGAGCCGATCGATCCGTTGGCTGACGCCGGCGATCAGGATGAACAAGATCGGCACAACGCCGAGGGCGGCGAGCGTGAGGATCGCGTCCATGCGGATCATCACGACGAACATTGCAACCAGCATCACGCTCGCGGACAGCACGGGAAAGATTCCGTTCATCGCGATCGTCTGCAGCGACATGCTGTCGTACGCGATCCGGACCATCAGATCGCCGACTTCGCGCCGGCGATGGAAAGAGAGCGAGAAGCGCTGCAAGCGGTCGAACATCTGCGTGCGCAGCTCGTTCACCATCCGCTGTCCGACTGCGATCGTAACGTAGTTGTTGAGCACGTTGAGGACGCCGAGCGTCAGGTAAAGCACGACCAGCACGAGGCAGGCGGCGATCAGCAGATGGGCGCCCGCGAGCGACGGCGTCCAGCGCGTCGCCGCCAGCGGCACGCCCTTCAGCACATTGTCGATTACGATCTTGAGCGGCCACGGCTTGGCCACTTCGATCAGACTGGTCGCGCCCACGCTCAGGATGACGACGAGCAGCGTGCGCAGATGCGGGCGCATCCGGCGGAACACTTCGCGGTAAAGCGCGAGTTCTTTCATCGAGGGCCGTTCCGTTCGGGGACGAAGCCTGCCGCATGAACTGCTCCCGCCTCACGCACCGCGAGCTCGATCAATGGCGGAAGGTGTCGCGCATCAAGAACGAAGAGCGTGGTGATCGCCATTGCGCCAAGAACTGCTGCGAGAATCGCGAGGTAAGGGCCGGCGCTGAAGTAGAAAACCGCGGCGACGACGATCACCAGGACGCCGAAACGCCAGGCGGCGACCGCCGGCTGTGCCCCGAGCTTCCATCCGACAACGATGCGGCCGTCGCGGGCATTGAGCAGGTTGAGTGCGGCGGTGGCGCCGTTGGCCGTGCGGACCTGCAGATCGTAGGGCTGATAGCCGTCCGTCAGCGCTACGGTCGCGCCGCGTCTGAGCAGAGCGGCGCGGAGCAGCCCGGTGAGCTGCTCGACGGCCAACTCGTCGCTGGGGTCGGCGAGGATATGGGCGAAGGCGACGCTGCCACTTCTCTTCCATCCGGGCCTGGAGGGCGCCGGATCCGCCGAAATATCCAGGGGCGCGCGAGCATAGCGAAAGTCTCGCGCGTAGCTACGCACCAACGGACCCAGAAGGCAGAGCATCGCGAGCCGGATGCGCACCGCGATCGCCATTCCGCGCGGCATAGGCGTGACGGCGGCCCACGCGATCGCACTCGCGAGCATCGCCGCGAGCCCGATCGCGCCAACGACCGCCAAAGCGTCGTGCGCCAGGAGCCCCTGGAGCAAGAGTATCGCGGAAATTATCAACCAGGAAAAATGGAGCGGCGCCTGCAACGCGAGCGGAAAATCAGCGCCGCGATAGAGGCTCTGGAAGAGGCCGCGGCCGAACGCGCCGTAGTAAACCCGCGCGCCAGCCCCGAACCATCGCGCGAACCGCCCGCCGGCGCCGTAAACTTGCGCGCTCCCGCGATTCGGATATTTCCGCGCGAGGACAGCCTCCGCCTGACCGTAACCAATCTGCTGACGCAGATAGGCGCTCATCGTCGGTCGCCGCCGATGGATCACGATCGCGGCGGGCGCGTACGCCAGTTGCAGTCCGCGCTCACGCAGCCGCCACGAGAAGTCAACGTCATCGCCGGCGGTCCTGAAAGTGTCGTCGAACGGCGCCGCGCCGCCCAGCCGAGTTTTGTCCAGCGCCATGCTGCAGCCGCAGACCTGATCGAGCGTGTCGTCGCCGGCGCGAACCTCGCGCGGCAGACCCGGCGCCGCCGCGATCGCGGCCTGCGTCGCCGTGACGGCAAGTGGTGGAAAATTCTGACCGCCCGCCGCGGCCAGGTCGCGGCGCAAAATGGTCTCGACGAGATGATACAACCAGTCGGAATCGGCTTCGGCGTCGGCGTCAATAAACGCCACGATGCGTCCATCCGCCGCGGCAATTCCGGCGTTGCGCGCCGCGCTCAGTCCGCGATGATCGAGTTTCAGCAGCCGCGCACCCGCGCTTTGTGCGATTTGCGCGGTCGCGTCGGTCGAGCCGTCGTCGACGACGATAACTTCGTAATCCGGATAATTCAGATGCTTCAGTGATTCGAGACAGGCAGCGAGGGTCGCCGCGGCGTTGTAGGCGCAGACCACTACGGAGGCCTTCGGGAGAGCGGCGAGTGGCGGCGGCAACGCGCCGGCGAAGACTTGCGCGATCGCGGCGAACGCCTGCTTCGGTTGGCGCTCCCGCGTCACCAGGCCAAAGGCCCAATCGGTGATTTCCGCACCGCCCGTGTGCCATTCATCGGTGAAGGCGAAAACGATGAAGCCCGACAGTCCCAGCTCGAAGGCCGCCCGCGCCTGCCAGCGCAGAAGTTCTGCCTGATGCCCCTCGCCCTCGCGCAGGGTGTCCATGCCGGTCTCGCTCAGGACCAGCGGGCGATCCTGCGTCGTCACGAGCAGATGAGTCAGGTAGCGACGGAAGTCCGTCTCGCGATGGAGATAAACGTTGAAGCACACGAGGTCGAGAAAGTTGAGTTCCAGATATTCCGCCGACGGATAATTCGAGTAGGTGAAGAGACCCTGCGGGTCGGCTTGCTTGCCGAGGTCGTAAAGTTCGCGCAGAAACCGATTGACCGCGCGCGGTCCGTGCCAACGCACGATGTCGGAGCGAATTTCGTTGCCAAGGCTGTAGGCGAAAATCACCTCTGCAAACTCTTTCATCGTGCGGACGCCGTCGCTGATCGTGCGCCGAATGTCGCGCGCCATCTCGGGCGAATCGAGAAACGCCATGTGGAACGGCCACGGCATCCCGACCATCATGCGCAACTCGTGTCGAGCGGCGAGCTCGAACATCCAGGGCGGCGGCGGCACATAGGTGCGCACGACGTTGACGCCCAGCCCGCGCATCAGCGCGAAGTCGGCGGCGGCGCGCTCCGGCTCCGGATAACGCTCGCCGCGTGAATTCGGAGTAAAGGGCCCGTAGGAGACGCCGCGCGCGAAGAATTTCTGCTCGCCATCGTATAGATATTTGGAGCGCACTATCAGCCGATTCATCTCGATGAGATAAGCCTAAAGGTTCACGGCAAGCAACGCAGGTTATTCAGAGTTATAAGGCACCAGCCGGGTTTGCTCGGCGTCAGCCGTCTCCTAGTATTTACGTCACGATGGCTATTGAGAAGTTTCCGGATGATCCCGTGAGCGGATACCTCCGCGTTAATGGCGCAAACTTGCAGTACCTCGACTGGGGTGGCGACGGTCCGCCGATCCTGATCCTTCATGCGACCGGATTCCTGGGACGCCTCTATCGGCCGATTGCGCAGGCGCTCCGCCCGCTCGGCCGGGTCTACAGTTACGATCAGCTCGGGCATGGCGGCAGTGATGCGCCGGCGCTCGAAGAGATTTCATGGTATCGCACAGCGGACGACCTCGAGGCTTTTCTCGAGCAGATGAGGCTGCGCGGGGTGCGAGCGTTCGGCCACTCGGCGGGCGCGACCGCGATCGCCGCCATCGCCGATCGCCGGCCGGACCTGATCGCGCGCGCGATACTGGTCGAGCCGGTGATTGTCGACAAGAGCGACCCGCGTGAGCGTCCGAGCGAGCTTTACGAGCGCACGCTCAAGCGCAAGCCCGCGTTCGACAGTCTCGCCGCGATGTATGCAAACTTCGCGAGCAAACCCGGCTACTCAGCGTGGCGCGCGGACATCCTCCACGACTACTGCGAGTACGGAACCCGGTCGGATGCGGGCGGCAGGCGCCTCCTCAGATGCACGCCGGAGGTCGAAGCCCGGCTCTATCAGACCGCGCGCGACTTCGACGGACTCCAGCACATCCTCGCGGACAAGATACCGGCGTTACTCGTTTTTGGCGAGAAGAGCGACAGCCCCGGGATCGGATTTGCCGAGCGCATCGCTCAGAGCGCATCGCATAGGCGAATCGTAGTGATTCCGGGCGGAGGCCATCTGCTGCCGATGGAGCAGCCTGAGGAGATCGCACGCCTGGCAGTTGAGTTCTTCAGCGCGGCCTAACGCTGATCAAACGCGGCCCCATACCTTGGCGAACGGATTCGCGCCAGCGTCGTCAAGAATGCCGCGGGCTTCGTCAGTATATACGCCAGGTTTTTGCCAAACGATCAGCGGCGGTGCAACTTTGCCCTCGACCCCAGCGCCCTTGCGCGCTTCAACCATAATCAAGGTCGCCGGACTCTCCGCATACGGCTGGACGAACCTGAGTCGCTTGGGCTCGAGCGATTTGGCTCTCAGCTCGACGAGCAGATCGGCGCAGCGACTCGCCGGAAAGATCATCGCGACGCGGCCGTTGCCGGTTGCGTAGCGCGATGCGGCCGCGATGAAATCGCGAATGCTCGCGCCGCCGGCGCCGCGAGCTACATGGCGGCTTGCATTCGGGCTTTCGCGTCCTCTCCGGAGCGCATGATAGGGCGGGTTGGCAACGACGTAATCAAATGAGCCTGGCGCCGCCCCGGCGATCTTGCGCGCGCGCAAATCAGCCGCAATCGCAGTTGCGTGCGCGAGTTGGTTAAATGCGAAGTTACGCCGGGCAAGCTCGGCGAGGTCGGTCTGGATTTCGATCGCGACGACCTCGCGCGGCCGCCGGGTGATGGCCACGATCGTGGCAATGACGCCGCATCCGGCGCCGAGATCGAGCAGCCGGTCGCGTTGGCGCGGATGTGCGAAGCTCGCGAGCAGGATCGCGTCAAGCGAGAAACGATAGCCCGCGCGCGGCTGGACCAGCCAGACGGCGCCGTTTAGGATCGAATCGAACGTTTCCGTGCGCGAATCAAATTCCATTGGATGCGGCCGAAAAAGGCGCCAAATACGCCAAAATCTTTCGTAAGGCCGGGGCGCTCCTCGGCCGCAGCAGAATAGCGCGCGCGATTGTCGCACTAGAAGAAGGACGCGCCCTGGCAGAACAACTGGGCGACCACGCCATGGCGCGGCGCTTCGCGGCCGAAATCAAACGGGCGAACCTGCTCGCCAATCCTGCTGATAGTAACTCTTAGTAGCGTTCCGGCTTTCGCGACTATCAGATCGGGTGCTCCCCTTGACGCCGGACGATCCGTACTTACCTTTCATGCAGAAGCTGCGACGAATCGGGCGTCCGGGTCGCAAGCTTGAATTCAAAAATGATCGGCATAGCCGACGGAGGATTCAGATGGAACTTAGACACGAAAACGTATTGCCGGCGAACGGCTGGCTCTTTAACCGGATGAACGGCGGAGTTAACGGATGGTTGGCGGAATTGAACGGGACCCCGCGGCGCATCAGCCCGGCGACCGATGTCGTCGAAGAGAAGGATGCCTATCACTTCTACTTCGAGATTCCCGGTCTCAAGAATGACTCATTCGATGTGCGCGTGGAGAATGGCAACCTGATCATCGCGGCTGAGCGGAAGCGTCCCGAATGGGCGAGCGACGCGCGGGTCCATGTCGCGGAGCGCGGCTACGGTCGAATCCATCGCGCCTTCGAGCTGCCCGAAGATGCGAGTGCCGACAAGGTGAGCGCATCTTATAAGGACGGCGTACTCGAACTCACTGTCGAGAAGCGGCCGGAGACCAAGCCGGTCAAAATCCAGGTCAACTAACCAGGCTGCAATCGTTTGACTACAAAGGGGCGCGTCTTGACGACGCGCCCCTTTTTGTTGCACATAGCGTCGGCTATCGACTTGCAGTCTTTTCTGCGACCACCACAGTCATTTTCATCCCACCATGGCCGGGTCCGCAGTAGTGATCACAAATTGCCTTGAAGTTCCCGACGACATCGGGAGTGACGGTAACGCTCGTGGTCCTGCCGGGTTCGATCGTCGAATCGATTTTGAGCGCGCGGATCATAAAGCCATGCGTCCGATCGGTGCTGGTTAGTTCGAGGGTCACCGGCTCGCCTTTCACCAACGTAATGTGATCGGGAGTGAACTGATATTTGCTCGCGCTGATCTTCACGATCTGCGGAGTCTCATCGGCGCGAACGGATACAGTCGCCGCGCACGAGATCAAGCCCAGCGTTAAGCCTATAACTGCGAATTTTCTAGTCAGCATCATTGGAGGAACTCCCACCGATTGAATTGTTGCCCTTGATCATTTGTTGCATTCCCGAAAGGCCCGAAAACTCATTCTTGGCCATTACTACGTCCGTGATCGCAAGTGGCGCGGACGGCTCGGCGGTCCCCTGGGACCCGACTAACCGGATTCCCAGGTCCTTGAAGGGATCGTCCTTGTCGAACGGAAGCTGTTTCTTATCGTCGCTAGTCGCCGGATCGTTGAAGGCGAAAATCAGAGATCGCGCCGCGTAGTGCCCCACTTTGCCACTCTGATGAACGTCGTGGCGGTGAATGTGACCGTAAAGCACCGTGACGTTCTCGTAAGGCGCGAGCGCGTTCATCACGTCGTCGCCATCGGCAGTGAACCATTCCCATTCGGGCTTGAGGTCGAACAGCGGGCGATGAGTGAAGACGACGATCGGCGCGGTCTTCGGAAAGCGTGCGACGTCAGTCTTGAGCCAGGCGAGCTGTTCCGCGCCAACCTCAGGATGGCCGCGCGAAACGTTGTCGAGCGCGACGAAATGGACGCCCTTGTGGTCGAAGGAGTAATGGCTTTCGCCGAAATGCTCGCGATACAGCGTGCCGCCGTCGAGCGCCGCGTCGTTCTCGCCCGGGACCGTGTGAATGGCGTTGGTCTTAATGCGTCCGGCGATCGACTTGAACAATTCCATCCGGCGGGCGTGGGTATCGCGATCGTCGACGTCATGGGTCAAATCGCCGGTGAACAACACGAAGTCGGGACGCTGGGGACCCCGGTTGATCAGCGACACGGCGTTTTCGAAGGCCTTGGTGCCGAGCGGATCCGGTGGCCCCTCGAAACCGACGTGCGGATCGCTGAATTGCGCGAAGCTGAAGCTCGCCGGAGCTTCGCCGTTGGCGTGCTTGTAGAATTCGCTGATCGGGTCGGCTCTCGCGCCGCTCGCCAAAAAAGGCGCGAATTCGTAAAGTACACCGATTCCGACCGTGGTTCCGGCGATTCGCAGAAATGCGCGCCGGTCGATCTTTTCGTTCATCTAGTTACCCTCCGTTGCTATGAGCAGCCGGTCCGTTCGCGTGGAGCGCCCTTTTCCTGGGGCTCAGCAGCGCGTAAAGTCAGACCGCTTTCATCGGGTAATACCGTCGCGAGCGCGATAAATTCCCACCCGCGGGTCACTTTTGAAAGCGGGAATAAAAACCCGGCAGAGCAGGTCTCATCGATGCGGCGGTGTCAGATGAGACCCGGAAAGCGCATCCATTGGCTCGACAGGAACAACGCTTTGAAGAGGCCGTGTTGCCTCATCTGGACGCCGCTTACAATCTGGCGCGCTGGATTATGCGCAACGACGCTGACGCTGACGATGTAGTGCAGGACGCCTGCCTCCGCGCGCTCAGGTTTATCGGCGGCCTGCGCGGAAACGACGGCAAGGTCTGGCTGCTCAAGATCGTCCGCAACACCTGCTATTCGCGCTTCGCTCACGATCGTCGGCGCGAGCGTGAAACCGAATTCGACGAGGATCTGCATTCGCCGCCGGTCGAAACCCTCGACCCCGAGCGACTTCTGCTCAACAGCCGCGACGGCGAGATCATCAATCGGGCGCTCGACGAACTCCCCGATGAGTTCCGCGAGGTCGTGGTGATGCGTGAGCTGGAAGGGCTGAGCTACAAGGAAATTGCCGAGGTGGCCGGCGTTCCGCTCGGCACCGTGATGTCGCGACTGGCGCGCGCGCGGAAACGGCTGCAGCGGACGCTGAGCATGGCGCCGCGCGAGGAGTCGTGACGATGACCTGTGCGGAGGCCCGCGTGCTGATCCATCCGTATATCGATGGTGAGCTCGATTTGTCGCGCAGCCTCGAGATCGAGGAGCACCTGGGCGGCTGCGCGGCCTGCGCCGCGGAGGCGGCGGCCGTGCGGGCGCTCAGCGCGGGAATCAGCGAAGGGGCGTATCGATACGAGGCTCCAGCGCGCCTCGAGAATCGGATCCGCGCGATGGCGCAGGCTCGTGGCGGCACCGCTCATCGGCAGCGCTTCTCCTTACCGCGCGTCGAGTGGGGCTTGCTCACGGCGGCTGCGGCCGTCGCTCTTATAGTCATCCTGTTTAAGGGCGGCTTTTTTGCCGGCGGCTCCGGGCCTGAGGAAATCGCGCGTGAGGTCGTAGCCGACCATGTCCGCTCACTGATGGTTGATCATCTGACTGACGTGATTTCCACGGATCAGCATACGGTCAAGCCGTGGTTCGAGGGCAAACTCGATTTTTCTCCGGTCGTCGAGGACCTCACTCCGCAGGGCTTCAAGCTTGTCGGAGGGCGGCTCGATTATCTTGGCAATAGGCCGGTGGCGGCGATCGTCTATAAGCGCCGGGCGCATGTGATCAACGTCTTCGTATGGCCGCAACCAAGTGGCGGCGAGACGCCGGTAACGCTCGAAACGCACGACGGCTATAACCTCGCGCATTGGACCGCAGGCGGAATGACCTATTGGGCGGCTTCGAGTCTGAATAAAGAGGAGCTGGAGGAATTCGTCGCCGACTTGCGCCGGCCAATCGTGCCCGCTTCGCCTGCTAACGCTGCGCCGATGGGCTGAGCGCCTGCCTAGCGGCTGCGCGTCTTGATGGCGCGTTGCATCTCACGCTCCGTCGATTTGCGCGCGATCGCTTCACGCTTATCGTACAGCTTCTTGCCCTTGGCCAGCCCGATCTCGACTTTCGCGCGGCCTTTCTTGAAGTAGAGTTTCAACGGGACGAGCGAATAGCCGCGTTCGCGCACGCGTCCCCATAGCCTCTCGATCTCGCGCCGATGCAGTAACAGTTTCCGCGGCCGGGTCTCCTGATGGCTGAATTGGCCTGCCGGCGCGTAGGCGCCGATATGCACGCCGTGCAGAAACATCTCCCCGTTTTTGACCCGCGCATAACTGTCGCGCAAATTGGCCCGATGACCGCGCAGCGATTTAACCTCGGTGCCGGTCAGCGCCATCCCGGCCTCGAGCGCTTCCTCGATAAAGAAGTCGTGCCGCGCCTTGCGGTTATCGACGATGAGATCGTAGCCGTCGGCGGACGGCCGTTGGGCTTTTTCGCGCGCCATTTATGGATCGAGTCTATCGGCGGGACGTGCGGTCAGACAATCGGCTCGCCGGTTACGCAGAATCAACCTTGCAGAAACTCCCCTGCAACCAAATGTTCGCCGACTGTCCGCGCGACGTTCACCGTTGCGCAACCTTCCTCGGCTACCTATGGCGGGGTCCCAATTACAGGAGGAGGACAGCGATGGAGCATAGGAAAACCAGGAGTTGGCTATGGATAGCGCTTGCGTCAGCAAGCGCCTCGATGGCCGTATTCGCCGCCGGCGCTGCGCATGCCGGTTCGGCGGACAAACCCGCGAATCCCGAAGCGGTCACCACCACCACGCCAATCAAGCACGTCGTGCTGATTATCGGGGAGAACCGCACGTTTGATCATGTTTTCGGCACCTTCGTGCCGAAGGCCGGCCAGACGGTCTCGAATCTGCTCTCCAAAGGTATCGTGAACGCGGACGGTTCACCCGGCCCCAATTTCAGCCTCGCGCAGCAATGGCAGGCGAGCGACACCACCACGTATTCGATCAACCCGGCCAAGACCTCGGTGTACAGCGTCCTGCCCGACGTCAATACCGACGGCACGCCGACCGCTCCATTGTTCAGCACGGTCGCTGCGGCGGAAGCCGTCGAACCCGCGCTCCAATTAGCCGATTACGTGGAATTGACCACGGGCGGCAGCGGCCTCCCAAGCCACTCGATCGATACCCGTTTCGGCGCGTCGCCGCAGGACCTGCCGAACGGACCATTCGATATAACGCACTTCATTACGTATGACGATTACGCGGGCAGCCCGGTCCATCGCTTCTTCCAGATGTGGCAGCAGCTCGACTGCGATATCACCAAAGCGACGGCGGCTAACCCCAGTGGCTGCCAGGAAGATTTGTTCCCTTGGGTCGAGGATACGATCGGCGCCGGCAGCAACGGCAATCCGCAGCCGGTGCCGTTTACCGACGAGACCACCAACGAAGGCTCGATCGCGATGGGCTTCTACAACGTCGCGGCTGGCGATGAGAGCTATTTCGATACCCTGGCTCATCAGTACGCACTGAGCGACAACTATCATCAGGCGATTGAGGGCGGCACCGGCGCCAATCACCTCGCGATCGGCTACGGCCAGGGGGTCTTTTACGCAGACAGCAACGGCAATCCCGCCACCCCGCCGGCCAACCAGATCGAGAACCCTGATCCGCAGGCTGGCACCAATAACTATTACACGCAGGACGGCTACGGCGGCGGCTCGTATATCAATTGCGCCGACTCGACGCAGCCGGGGGTTTCCTCAGTCACCAGCTACTTGAACTCGCTGCCGTACAAAACCTGGCGGGACTGCGCGAAGGGCGCCTATTACCTGGTCAACAATTACAATCCTGGTTATCTCGGCAACGGAACTCCGGCTCCGCTCGGCCCGACCGATTACACGATTCCGCCGACCCAGCAGAAAAACATCGGTACGCTGCTGACGGCGCATGGAATCTCCTGGAAGTACTACGGCGAGGGCTGGGCGAAGGGCGCCGAGACCGGCGAGGCGAGCAGCTTTTGCAACATCTGCGATCCCTTCCTCTACTCGACGCAGATCATGACCAATCCCAGGCTGCGGGCGAACAACCAGGACATCCAGAATCTGTATGAAGACATCCGCAAGGGCAAATTGCCTTCGGTCTCGATCGTCAAGCCCGACGGCTACCTCGACGGCCATCCGGCGTCCTCGAAGTTTGAGCTATTCGAGGGCTTCACGAAAAAGATCATCGACAACGTTAAGGCCAACCCGGCGCTGTGGGGCGACACCGCGATACTGATCACGGTCGACGAGGGCGGCGGCTACTACGATTCCGGTTACGTCCAGCCGATCGATGCGTTTGGCGATGGCACGCGCATCCCGATGCTTGCGGTCTCCCCGTTCTCTAAGGGCGTCGGCATGGCGCATTCGTACGCCGACCACGTCTCCTTCGCCAAGTTTGTCGAGGCGAACTGGGCGGTTCCGACGATCTCTCCTTCGAGCCGCGACAACTTGCCGAATCCAACGCAGGCGGCCGGCTCGTACGCGCCGACCAATGCACCCGCGATTGGCGATTTGATGGACATGTTCAGGTTCCCATCCTGAGACAGGAAGGTCACGCCATCGCGGCGTGACCTTAAAGACAAGAGCGGCGGAGCTGCGCTCCGCCGCTCTTGTTGCGACCGTATCCTAGACGCGCGCCGCGTTTAATCGGCTCTCACCAAAGTTCTTTCGACGCCAGTCTCGCGCCCTCCGCCATTGCCGCGAACTTGGCCCAGGTGATTTTCGGATCGACTGTATGAAAGCCGGCGAACGTGGCGAAGCCGCAGTCGGTCCCGGCGATAACGTTCTCGCGCCCGACCAGCCGCGCGACGTTGCAGATGCGTTGGGCGACCAGCTCCGGATGCTCGATAAAGTTGCTGACCGAATCGATCACGCCCGGAATCAAAACCTTGCCCGCCGGCAGCTTGACATCCTTGAAGACCGCCCATTCGTGCTCGTGACGCGGGTTCGACGCTTCGTAGGAGATTCCAGCAGCGTGGGCCTTCAAAACGATATCCAGAATATCCCGCAGCGGGACGTCGCGATGATGCGGGCCTTCATAGTTGCCCCAGCATAAATGGAGCCGGACGCGATCTTCGGGGATGCCGCTCAGGGCGTGATTCAAGGTCTCGACATGCAGTTCGATATTCTTGCGGAACTCCGCCAGCGAGGCGTCGGGAAACTGGATATGGCGGCCCATCGCGAGGTCCGGGCAATCGACTTGCAAAACGAATCCCGCCTGATGAATCGCCGCGTATTCGACCTTCATCGCGTCGGCCAGCGCGGTCAGATAGGCCTCGTGCGTTTTGTAGTGGCGATTGGGCAGGAAGATCGAGATCACTCCGGGCGAGGCGGCACTCATAAAGGCTTCGGCGGGCTTGGCCTGCGCCACCGCCGCCTTCAAATTGGCGATCTCGGTCTCGAGTCCGGCGCGATCGCGATAGGCCACGGGGCCGTCACAGGCGGACCGTTTGAGGCGGCTGACCGTCGTGCCGGCAAAAAAACGCTCGCCGTATTCCGGGTAATCGACCAGATCGCCGATCGAGAAAAAATCCTCCACCACACCACCAAAGCCGCTCAAGCGATCCTTCGGGTAGGTCGCATACGACGGTTTGTCGACTTCACCATCGTTGACGATATCGACACCGTTCGCGGTCTGCTGGTGCACGATCTCGCCGACGGCGGACTTCACCGCCGCGTCGAAGGCGGCCTTGTCGCGCAGCGTGCCTGAATCCTTTTGCTCGATCAGGGGCATCAGGGCGTCGGGCCGCGGCAGGCTGCCGGTATGAGTCGTGAGAATGCGTTCGCTGCTGCGTTTCATGACAAGGGCTCCTTCCCTTGGATGCGTCAATTCGGGCTATCCCCACAACTCCTGTGAGGCAAGGCGCGCGCCTTCAGTCAGCGACCTCATTTTGGCCCACGCCACTTCGCCGTCAACCGCCGACGCTCCTGCGATCGTACCGAAACCGCAATCGGTGCCGGCAATCACATTCTCGCGGCCGACCATGCGCGCGACATTGCCGATCCGCTGCGCCACCACCTCGGGATGCTCAACGAAGTTGGTCACCGAATCGATCACACCGGGGATCAGAATTTTGCCGTCGGGCAGCTTAACGTTTTTGAAGACGGTCCATTCGTGCTCGTGGCGCGGATTGGACGCCTCGTACGAGATCGCCTGCGCCCGAGTCTTGAAAACAATGTCGATGATATCGCGCAGCGGCACGTCGTGATTATGCGGTCCCTGGTAGTTGCCCCAGCACAGATGGACCCGCACACGATCCGGCGGCAGGTTGGCGAGCGCGTGGTTGAGCGCGTCGACATGGAGCTCGATCGTCTTGCGAAATTCGGCCAGGCTCAAATCCTTATAGTGGACGTGGCGGCTCATCGCGAAGTCGGGGCAATCGACCTGGAGCACGAAGCCCGCGGCGCAGATGGCCTCGTATTCGACCCGGATCGCCTCGGCGATCGCCCGCAGGTAAGCTTCGTGCGAGGGATAGTATTTGTTGCTGAGGAAGAAACTGACGACGCCGGGTGAGGCCGCGCTCATGAAACTTTCGGCTGGACCTTGGCCGCGCGTCGCAGACTCCGCCGCCCCCCGGGCGCTGCCGATAGCGGCTTTGAGATTCTCGAGATCAGCTCGCAAGGCTTCTTGGTCGCGATAGGCGATCGGTCCGGTGCAGGCGGGCCGTTTCATGTGCACGCCCGCGGCACCCATCCCGCCCGCGCTGGCGCGCGCGAAATCCGGGAACTCCAAAAAGTCGGCGCCGCGAATCGGTGCGCTTCGTTCGCTCCCATCGAAACCGCTCATCCGGTCCTTGACGTAGGTGGCGTAAGACGGCTTGCTCATCTCGCCGTCGTTGACGATGTCGAGCCCGGCCTCGAGCTGGCGGCGCACGGTCGCCATGACTGCACTTCTGACCTTCGCGGCGAGCGCCTCGGCGTCCTTCAATTCGTCATTATCTTTCTGGCGCAGCAGCGGCAGCAGATCGGCGGGCCGCGGCAGGCTTCCGGTATGGGTCGTCAGGATGCGTTCAGTGCTGCGCTTCATCGGCGGCCTCCTTTTTCGGGACCGCCCGACCTTAGCGCACTCCCGCTCGCAGCGCCAAAGGCCGTGCGAAGGTTCTAGCGAAAGTGCGGCATGACCTTGGTCGCCATCAGTTCGAGGTGCTCGTCCATATTGCGCACCGGAAAGCCGGGAGGGATGGTCCAGCTGTAGAAGCGCTCGATTGGTACTGTCGCGGCGTAATCGCTGATCGTTTTGATCGCGGCTTCGGGCGTCAGCACCTGCAGCATGCCGCTGGCCTTGAGCGCTTCGAGATTGGGCATCGGCGGGAAGAGTTCCTGTCCGGCTTTCTTGAGCCAGTCCGCATAGACATTGATCTGGAATTGCACGTGCGGCGCGATCGCGGCCCACGCTTTCTCGGGATCGTTGGCGACGACCAGCCAGAAGAGGCCGCCGGCGACTCGCCCTTGCTCGGGATTCTTGCCCGCCACGCGCAGCTCCTCGACGTACATCCGATAGATCTCGCGCATGTCGCCGGTGCCGATATAGCCGTCGCCGAGGCGCGCGGCGCGGCGCGCCGAGGCCTTGGCGAAACCGCCCACCCAGATCGGCGGACGCGGCTTCTGCAGCGGCAACGGCGAGATTCGCGCGTTCGTGACGTTGAAGTGCTTGCTCTTGAAGGTGACGCTTTCGCCCTCCCACAGCCGCCGAATGATCTCGAGACCCTCGTTGGCGCGGGCGCCGCGCGCCGAATGCGCAATCCCGAGGCCGTCGAATTCCTCGCGCCGGTAACCGACGCCGACGCCCAACTCGAAGCGCCCGCCCGACAAGAGATCGATCGTCGCGCCATCCTCGGCTACGCGCACTGGATCATAGAGCGGCAGCAGCAGCACCGAAGTGCCGATCCGAATCTTCTTCGTGCGCATCGCGAGCGCGGCGGCGAGGATAAGCGGTGAGGGGGCGTGACCGTCATCGACGAAATGATGCTCGGTCAGCCAGACGTCGTCGTACCCGATCGTTTCGGCCCACGCGACCTGATCGATTATCGCATCGTAGATCTCCTTGTCACTGCGCCGCCATTGCACCGGATTGCGGAAGTCATACCAGAGCCCGAAGCTGAGTTTGCGCTTGCCGTTATCCATGGTCTTCTCCTCATATCGCGATAAAGGCGCGACTACTTCGCCGCGGACGTTTCGCGCGCGAGCGGCGAACGTTTGATTCGGTTGTACAGCAGGAGTGCCGCGCCGACCAAGACGGCGAAACCGATTACACCGTCGAAGCGATGGAAGTAAGGTCCAAGCGCCTTCCAGTGCGCGCCAAGTTCCATCCCGGCGTAGGCCAGCGCGAGGCACCAGAGATACGAACCCGCGAGCGTGTAGAGCGTGAAGGGCAAAAGGCGCATCCGCGCGACGCCCGCCGGGAACGCGATAAAAGTCCGCACCACCGGCAGTAGACGGCTCCAGAAAACCGTCGCCCCGCCCCAGCGCGCGAAGAACCGGTCGGCGATTTCGAGTTCGTGCGGAGCAATCAGCAGGTAGCGTCCGTAACGCTCGAGGAACCAGCGGCCGCCGCTCGCGCCGAGGTAATACGCCGCGTATGACCCGAGCAGGCATCCACTCGCCCCCGCCAGCGCGACCAATTGCAGATTGAAGCGCCCGCTTGCAACCAGGTAACCGGCAAACGGCATCGTTACCTCCGACGGCAGCGGGATGCACGCGCTCTCGATCGCCATCAGGATGAGCACGCCGCCGTAGCCGAGGCTCGCGATCAGCCCGACGATCCAGGCCGACATTGCGGTTATGAGCTTGTCAATCATCCAGAGTAACCTGCATTTGGGTAATCTGCCTGACCTTGCGTTCGCAGTAGAATGTCAGCACGCTGCATCCGATGCGAGTTGCGCGAAATCTGCGGCATTCGTTTGCATCGTGCGGAGAAAAATTATATAACTGCATATATGTTGATGAAATCTGGATGTATGTTGAACGTTTAAACTGCCGGCGCGCCGCCTGACAATAAGCGCCGCAACCGGGGAGGACCCATCGATGGCCAAGGACACACTGACGATTACCGACAATCGCACCGGCAAGAGCTACGAGGTTCCGGTCGAGGCCGGCGGCGTGATCCGCGCCGCGGCCCTGCGCGATATCAAAACCGGGCCTGACGACTTCGGCCTGATGTCCTATGATCCGGCCTTCACCAACACCGCCTCCTGCCGCAGTCGCGTCACTTTTATCGACGGCGACAAGGGCATCCTGCGCTATCGGGGTTTTCCGATCGAGGATCTCGCCGAGCACAGCAATTACCTTGAAGTCGCCTATCTGATCGTCAAGGGCGAGCTGCCTGACGCCAAGCACTACGCGGCGTGGGAGCAGAACATCAAGACCCATACGATGGTCCATGAGAACATCAAGAAGTTCATGGAGGGCTTCCGCTACGACGCCCATCCGATGGGGATGCTGGTGGGCACGATCGGCGCGCTTTCGACCTTCTATCCCGAGGCCGCGCAGGTTAACGATCTGGAATCGCGCCGCCTGCAGACGCGCCGCCTGATCGGCAAGCTGCCGACGCTCGCGGCCTTCGCCTATCGCCACACGCGGGGCCTGCCCTACGTCTATCCCGACAACGAACTGAGCTACACCGGCAATTTCCTCGCGATGCTCTTTCGCATGACCGAAACCAACTACAAGCCCAACCCGACACTCGAAAAGGCGCTCGACATCCTGTTTATTCTGCACGCCGATCACGAGCAGAATTGCTCGACTAACGCGATGCGCGCGGTCGGCAGTTCGCAGGTGGACCCCTACTCGGCCGTCGCCGCGGCCACCGCAGCGCTCTATGGTCCGCTGCATGGCGGCGCCAATGAAGCCGTCATCCGGATGCTGATCGATATCGGTTCGCCCAAGAACGTGCCCGACTTCATCAGGGGCGTGAAAAAGGGTGAACGCCGCCTGATGGGCTTCGGTCATCGGGTGTACAAGAGCTATGATCCGCGGGCCAAGATCGTCAAGCGTATCGCCTACGAAGTGTTCGACGTGATGGGCCGCAACCCGCTCATCGATATCTCGCTCGAGCTCGAACGGATCGCGCTGGAAGACGACTATTTCGTTTCGCGCCGGCTCTATCCCAACGTCGATTTCTACACCGGCGTGACCTACCAGGCGATGGGTCTTCCGATGACCATGTTCCCGGTGCTGTTCGCGATTCCCCGCACCTCAGGTTGGATGGCGCAGTGGGCCGAGATGATTCGCGATTCCGAACAGAAGATCGCGCGCCCGCGCCAGATCTATGTCGGTGAGGTTTTGCGGAAATGGACGCCCCTGTCGCAGCGCGAGGCGCCGGACCAGCGCGAGGACAAAGTCAGCGATCAGATCTGAGTTTTCGTCACGCTTGACGCTGGAAATTGACAGCGCCCGCGGTCGTGGCGATGGTGCCGGGGCCTGCGCAGGCGGTACGCAAGTACAGGTCGTCTTAACTATTCGCCGACGTTCAACGGTTGGCCGGACGATTTGCCGCGATTGCTACGGAAGCACTCGGCAGAGTTGGCGCGACTCGTCGAGCGGTAGATGAAGCGGCGCGACCGCGGGAGCTTCGGCAATAGATTGCGGAGCGCTTTTTGACCCGGGATCTATCAACGGGCGACTTATTGTGCTGTCCCGCAAATAACTTGGACGACCGCGGTCTTTCTGTGTCATCCTGAGCGAGCGCTGCGCGAGTCGAAGGACCCGGGATCATCAATGACTGCATCGCCGCAAAGCCCGCACCTCCATCTGGTCCTCGGAGCGTTTTCAGGAAGCTATTTGCGGGACACGGCACTAGAGTTCGAAGTTCGCTTCCTCGAGCAGCCGCGCGGTGTGGAACAGAAAGCGGTTGCCGAGCACGCCGTCGATCACGCGATGGTCGTATGATAGCGCCAGATACATCATGGTGCGGATCGCGATGGCGTCGGCGCCGTCGAGCTCGATCACGACCGGCCGTTTCTTGACTTCGCCCATCCGTAGAATTCCGACTTGCGGCTGATTGATAATCGCGAAGCCGTAGAGATTGCCTTCGCGTCCGGGGTTCGACAAAGTGAAGCTGCCGCCGCCAAGGTCGTCGGCCGTGATACTCTTCGCGGCGACTTTTTGCCGCAACCGTTCCATCTCGCGCGCCAGCCCAACCACCGTGAACGTATCGGCCTGCTTGATGACCGGGACAAGCAGGCCGTCCGGCGCGTCCATCGCGATGCCGAGATTGATGTCGCGGCGAATGACGGCGGAATCGCCGACGACGGCCGCGTTCATGCGGGGAAATTCCTTGAGCGCCTGTATCGTCGCCATCGCGGCGAACGGCAGCAGCGTCAGTGAAAAGCCTTCGCGACTCTGAAAATCCTTCTTGTGCTTTTCGCGCAGCGCGGACAGCCGCGTCAGATCAACCTCCGCGACCGTACCGACGTGCGGCGAATGGGTCTTGGAATAGACCATGTGCTCGGCGATGAGCTTGCGGCGGCGGGTAAACGGCTCGACCATATCGCCCTCGCGCGGTTGATAGACCGGCGGGCGGAAGGTGGGCCCGTGAGCCGGCGTCGCGACGGGAGCCGCCGCGCTCGGTGCAGGCGCGCCGGTTGGCGTCGGCTCATTCGAGACGGGATGGGCTGCTACGCCGTTAGTTTGCGACACCGGCGCGCGGCCGCTGCGCAGGGCTTCGAGGTAACGCTCGACATCGCGCTTGCTGACCCGTCCGCCGATTCCAGTCCCGGGGACGAGGCTCAGATCGATCGCCTGCTCCTCGGCCATCTTGAGCACGACCGGTGAATAGCGGCGCGGCGCCGAGGCGACGACGGGCGCGCCTTCCATTGCTTGCGGAGCGCCCAAACTTGCTTGGTGCGGAGCGTTAAGAGTTCGTGCGGGCGCGGAGGCCTCGGCGCTCGCGAGCGCTGCCGCGGGCACAGCCTGAAGTCGCCGCGGCGCGGGCGGCGCCACGGCCGCCACAGGCCGCGACACCGGCCGCGTCGGCGGTGAAGATTGGGGCGAAGTTGGAGGCGAGGGTCTGGCCGCCGTCCCCGTCCCCGCCCCGGCTGCGTCGATTAGGGCGAGCGGCGCGCCGATCGGCAAGACTTGTCCCTCGATGGCGATCAATTGCGTGATGACTCCGGCACCCGGCGAGGGAATCTCGGTATCGACCTTGTCGGTCGAAATTTCGCACAGCGGCTGATCCTCCTTGACCTGATCGCCGACCTTGACCAGCCACTTCGTGACCGTGCCTTCAACGACGCTCTCGCCCATCTGGGGCATTGTGACTTCGAGACTCATAGGGTTCCGATTCTAGTAAGCGGCGAGGCTGCGGATGGCTTCGACGATTTTGTTGGAGTTGGGCAGGACGAATTCTTCGAGCGGCGGACTGAACGGCGTATGGGTATCTGCGGCCGCGATCCGGCGCACGGGCCCGTCGAGCGACTCGAAGGCGTGTTCCCCGATGATTGCCGCGATCTCGCCGCCGAAGCCGCCGGTCAGCCGATCTTCGTGGACGACGAGGACTTTGCCGGTCTTGCGCGCAGTGGCCAGGATCGCGTCGCGGTCGAGCGGCAGTAGCGTGCGCAGATCCAGCACCTCGACCGAGAGACCGTCCTCTTTCTCGACGATGCGCGCTGCGTCGAGCGACTGATGGACCGTGCCGCCATACGTGATGATCGAGAGGTCGCGCCCGGGCTGGCGGATTTCGGCGACCCCCAGCGGGACGACAAAATCGCCCTCAGGCACATCCGCCTTGATGCTGCGATAGAGCCGCTTGTGCTCGAAATAGACCACGGGATTGTTGTCGCGAATCGCCGCCTTGAGCAGACCCTTCGCGTCATAGGGGGTGGCCGGCGCGACCACCTTGAGACCCGGTACGCGGGTAAACCAGGCTTCCGGGTTCTGCGAGTGGAACAGCGCGCCGTGCACGCCCGCGCCCGAGGGCGCGCGAATCACCAGCGGGCAGGCCGCTTGGCCGCCATGCCGATAGCGCAGGGTGGCGGCTGAGTTCACGATTTGGTCGAAGGCGCACGAAATGAAATCCCCAAACTGCATCTCGACCACCGGGCGCATCCCGAGCATCGCCGCGCCGATGCCGGCGCCAACGATCAGCGCCTCCGAGATCGGCGTGTCGATCACGCGGTCCTCGCCGAAAGCAGCCAGCAGCCCCTCGGTGACCTTGAAAGCGCCGCCGAGTTCGGCGACATCTTCGCCCATCATGAAAACATTCTCATCACGGCGCATCTCTTCGTGGAGCGCCTGATTGATCGCAGTCAGATAATTTACTTCCATCGAGAGAGCCTAAGCCTTGCCGTTGGTGTTGAGGGTGGGCGCGGTCGGCGGCGCGTAGAGGTCCTCAAGCGCTTCGCTGGGCTCGGGCAGCGGATCGTTCTCGGCGAAGTCCACCGCCTGCTGGACGATGTGCTGAGTCTTCTCGTCGATCTCCTGGCGGATGTGCTTGACGTCGTGCCCGCGCTTTTCCAGGTAAAATTCATAACCGGGAATCGGGTCGCGGCTCTGCCATTCGACCAACTCCTCCTTGTCGCGGTAGAGCGCCGGATCGTGCTCGCTATGGCCGCGATACCGATAGGTCTTGCATTCGATCAATGAGGGGCCGCCGCCGCTGCGCACCTTGCTGATGATCCGTTCGCTGAGCTGAACCACGGCCAGCAGATCGTTGCCGGAAACGACGTGACCTTTGAAGCCGTAGGCTTCCGCGCGCGAAGCGACGTCTTCGATCGCCATCTGCTTTTCGAGCGGGGTCGAATAGGCAAAGCGGTTGTTCTCGCAAACGAAGAGCACCGGCAACTTGCGCACGCCGGCAAAATTCATCGCTTCGTGGACGTCGCCGCGCGACGCCGCGCCCTCGCCGAAGAAGGCTACCGCGATATGGTTCTCTTTTTTGATCTGGAATTTCAGGGCCGCGCCCACGGCGATCGGCAGTGACGAACCAAGCATCGAGGTCGAGCCGAAAATCCCGTGTTCGAGGTCGCCGCCATGCAGGAAGGAATCCTTGCCGCGCGCCAGCCCCGATTCCTTACCCATCAATTGCGCCATCAAACGGCCCGGGTCGACGCCGCGCATCAGGAAGACGCCCATGTCGCGATGGAGTGGGGCGACGAGGTCGCCATCCTGCAGCGGCGCGCAAATTCCGGTGACGATCGCTTCCTGGCCCGCGCCGGAATAGACGCCGCCGAGAATCTTGTTCTGGCGGTGCAGGCGCGAGACGCGCTCCTCGAACGCGCGAATGAGCTTCATCTGAAAATAGAGATGGAGCTCGAACTCGATACGCGCGCCCGCGTCCGGCGCTTGGGGGGCCGCAGCCGCAGCGCTATCTGAATCAGCCATACTAAACTCCGGGCGGACGGCGGTTGTCCGCGAGCGATTATCCTACCAAGTTCGTCTGCCTTTGCCAGTCTCCGGCGAGCGAGTGACGCCGGCCGGCAGATAGGTGCGCAACAGCCGCAACCATGTATTGAGCCGGCGCGGATTGAGCCGGCGGGCGGCGCTGAAGGCTACGCGCGCGGCGCGCCGGTCACCATCGTGCAACGCGCGCAGGCCGTCTGTGCGCAAGCGGCGTTCCTCGGCGGCGCCAAGCGCGAGGCCCGCGTGGAAGGGCGCCAAGTGGAAGCGTCCGCGCGCCGGGGGTTGTGCGGGTTTGCGGTAGGCCTGCATCTGTGCGCGATAAAGCCGCCGGCGCCGGCGTCCGCGGCGCATCGGTGGATAGGCGGCGACGGCCGTGTAGCCATAATTAGTTTCGAGGTAGCGGCAGGCCAGAAACACCGAGTCCGACCAACTGTCGTCGAAGGCCATCACGCCGCCCGGTTTCAGCAGCCGGTTGGCGTACACCAGGTCGAGAAAAACGCCGTCGAACTGATGATTGCCGTCGATGAAGACGAAATCGAACAGACGTTGCGCTTCGACCATTTTCGGCAGCGCAATCTCGGACAGCGCCTCGTGAAATTCGATCATTGATTCGAGCCCGAGCCGCCGGATCGAGGCCAGCGCCGCGCGATGAAAATGTGCGGTCTGGAAAGGATCGATTACGACGTGCGCGCCCGCAGGCGCCTCGTTGGCGACGAGCGCGCGTAGGAGGAAGAGGGTTGAGAGGCCCCAAGCCATGCCGACTTCCAGAACGGAGCGGGCGCCCTCGCGCTGGCAGAGATCGCCCAGGAAGTCGCCGCGATCGGCCGTAACGCTCGCGTCGAAACTGTGGGCGACGCCGGCTTCGTCCGCCACCACGCCGGCGTCGTAGAGCGCGGTGATGAATTCCGCGATTGCCTCGGCCCGCGCGGTCACGCCCTTTGGTTCTCGCCGGCCGTTCGCACCGTGCGGCCGCTGAGCCGGCGCGCGACGCCGTCGGGTAGCCACGTGCGCATCCAGCGCAAGTAATTCTTGAGACGCCAGGGATCAATCAGCAGCGCGCGGTGAAAGGCCTCGCGCGCGCCTCGCCGATTACCGTCGCGGAGCTCGCGCAGCCCGATATAGCCGAGCAGACTGCGCGACGCGCGCATCCGTGAACGCAACAGCGGCTCGACCGAGCGCCCCCAGCGCTCCTGCACCAAGCGCGCGAACTGCGCCCGCGCCACCGGGCTGAAGCTCGAGTTTTTGAGCGGCCGGGGATAGGACGAAAAGCGCCACTTCACTAATCGCTCGGGGAGGTAACAGAACTCGCCGAGCTCGCGCGCGCGCATCCAGCACCACGCGTCCTCGTAGCCATAGGAGCGGAACTCCTCCGCGAAGCCGCCGATCGCTTCGAGCACCCGCCGCCGTATCACGACCGCACTCGGCATAATCGGCCACAGCCGCGTGAGCATCTCATCGAGCGTGGGCGCGTGCGCGGTCTCGGCTCCGACCAGGGCGGTCTCGAGCGCGCGGCCGTCGCTGTCGATGACCGCGAGGTCGGTGTAAGCGAGGACAGCTCGCGGCGCTGCGTCGAGCGCGGCCACGGTTCGCTCGAGCATCGCGGGCAGCCAGACGTCATCGCAATCCAGCAACGCCACGTACTCGCCGACAGCTGCGCGCAGTCCGCTGTTGCGGGCCGCGGAAATTCCACCATTGGCGCGACTGATCAATTTGATCGAAGCGGCGTAGCTCGCGAGGACTTGCGCAGTCGCGTCGGTCGAGCCGTCGTCGACGACGATCAGCTCGAAATCGGGGTAGCTTTGCGCGAGCACGCTCGCCAGCGCCTCGCCGACCGTCGCGGCGCCGTTGAATACCGGCACGATCACGGATACGCGCGGCATTGTCGTCAGGCGGAGGCGCGATCGACGCCGCGTTCCAGAGGGTCAGGGGAGGCTTTCCACGCGCTCAAGTCGCGGTCGAGCAGGGTTTCGAGATCTTCGACTTGCGGCATCAGGCGCCGGCGGATGCGACGCTCGGTCGCCGGGTCGAGCGGCGGGAATTCTGCGCCGCCGTCGAAGCAGAAGCGCCAGACGCCGGCGCGCGTGAGCAGATTGATCGTGCGGTAATATTCGCGGCTCTGGAGACGATCACGCAATTTGCGGGCTTTGCGCGCGAGGTAGGCGCTGCGCGGCATGCGGCTGAAACTGTTGACGCGCGGCGCCTCCGGTGCAGAACCGGCAATCGCGATGTGCTCGATACCGATGAAGTCGCAGACGCGATCGAGATAGTCCTGCGGGGCGGCTTCGAGATCGTCGTAGAGCAGCGCCAGCACCTGCTCGCGCCCGAAGGTCTCGAACCAGGCGCGCAGTCCCTTGCTGTCGGTCTCCCAGCCGTCGGGCGTGTAGGTCTCGAAATCGTGCGCGGTCCAGGCGTTGCGCCGCGCGAGTTTCCAAAAGGAAAAAAGCACCTGCACCGGATCGCGCAACGTGCAGATGATGCGGCACTCGGGAATATGCTCGGCGATCCGCTCGCGCGCCGCGTTTGAGCCCAGGTAGCTCGGACAAATTTCGCCGGCGGGCAGGCGCGGATCGCATCCGGCGAAATAGCCCTTGTACCATTCGATCCCGCGCGCGTAGTTCTTGACGAAGAAATCAACTTCCTTGACGTCACGCGGCAGGCCGGCGTGGCCGCGCAGCATCGAGTCGAGCCACGAGGTGCCGGTGCGCGGCTGGCCGACGCCGAGGAAGTCGGGCAAGCGGCCGCGGCCATTATTTGCGTGAGCGGAAGAAGTCATCGATGCGTTCGACCACCAGCTTCAGCGTGGCGAATACGGGCGATCTGAGCAAGCCCGACGGCTTCCAACGCACGCGCTAGATCTGGCGTCGAATTGACTGGAAGGACCAGGGCGGCTTCCACTCAGGGCGCGTGCCAGGCGCATCGGCAGAAAGGTCCGCAGCAGGCGCAAAACAGTTCTGAGTTTGGTCGGATGGTATCTGAGCGCGCGCCAGAAGAATTGCCGGGCCGCGGCGCGGTCGCCGCTCCGCATCGCGAGCAGACCGCGATAGCCCAGCGTGCTGACATAGGCGTCGCGCGTGGCGCCGAGCAGGGCGGAGGCGCGGGCGCCGTAGCGATCCATGATGCGCCGGCGAAAGAGTGCATAACTTTCCTCGTAGCGACCCATGCGCGCGTGAATAGGTGTTGTCCGATAGATCACCAGCGGCTCCGCGAGATAAGCGAAGCCTCCGCATTCGCGCGCGCGCAACCAGAAGTCGACGTCCTCGTAAGCTCGCCGATAGCCCTCGAAGAAGCCGCCGCATCGGATGAAGGTTGTGTGCCGAATCACCACGGTGCTCGGCAGGATCGGCCACCATTGACGCAGCAGGTCATCCATCGTGGGCGGACGGGCGAGGGCGGCCGTGATCGGCGAGGGACCGGCGGGCGCGCCCCCATCATCGACCGGGACGAGGTCGGAATAGGACAGGACGAGATCCGGATCGCGTTCGAGTGGCGCGATCGTGCGTGCGAGCTTCTCCGGCAGCCATAGGTCGTCCTGGTCGAGCAGCGCGAGGTAATCGCCGCCGGCAATCGCCGCGGCCGCATTGCGCGCGGCTGGGAGACCGCGATTGGGCTGGTTCACGATTCTGAGCCGATCACCAAACGATTCCAGGATGGCCTGAGTCCCGTCGGTCGAGCCGTCGTTCACCACGATGATCTCGAAATCGTCGGCGCAGCGCTGATCGAGCGCACTCCGAATCGCCGCGGCGATCGTGGCGGCGCCGTTGAAGGCCGGAATTATGACCGAGGCGCGCATCAGCGCGGGCCGCGCTCGATCGCGCGAAGCGGAGCGATCGAGTCATGCATGATCGTCGAAGCCGGCGAGCTCACAGAGCTGTCGATAAAGCGGCGCGAGCGCGGAGGGAACTGCGCCATCGGCGGTTGAACGGCTGAGCGACGGGTCAACGAAGTCGCGCTGCAGCGTGACGCCGAGCAGCCGCTCGATCGCGGCGAAAGCTGCGCCGCTCAACAATTGCGCATAATTCACAAACAGCCAGTCGCCGCCGCCAGCGCGCTGAAGCGCGAGCGCATAGGTGTACATCGCGCGCCAGATGCGGGTTGCACGCGAGTAATCGACCGCCGCACCGTTGACCAGAAATTCGTCGCGCGCGGCCTCAGCGACGATGCTTCGTGCCGAGGCTCCGGGATGGCGAAAGACGCAAATCATTGCGGCTTTAGGCGCGAAGCTACGCCACGCCCCCAGCGTGTAGCAGAAGCGCGGATCCTTGAAGCAGAAGGGGCCGCGCGCAGTTTGCCGGATGATGCGATCGGCCAGCTTCGGCGGGCAGGGAACGACCTGGTGCGGCTCTAACTCCGCGAGCCAGCGGAACCATCGGGATTCGGGGCGCGGCCGCCGCAGCAGCTTGTCGGCGACACTGCGGCGCGGCCCGGGGATTAACTGCGCGAGCAAACCTTCGTTGATCGCGTTGACTTCGCGATCCTCGAAGTAACCCTTGGGATTGCCTTCGTCTCCCGGATAGAGCTCATCGCCCATGAAATATCCGGCGTCTGCGAGGAGACCGGCGGTCAGGCTGGTCCCGCTGCGCCCGCATCCCAGAATAAAGCAGTCACGCATCCAAAGAATTCTGGACTGAGGAGTCAGGCGGATGCCACGTGTGGTCGCGTCGGGTTATTTGTCCTCGATAACCGAAATCGCCTGCTTGGGGCAGACTTTGATCGCTCGCAGCAGACGCTCGCGCGACGATTCCGGCGGATTCTCGTTCAGCACGGTTAGCTGATCATCGTCGCCCACCTGGAAAAGTTCGGGCGCCACCTGCATGCATCGGGCGTTGCTTTCGCATCGCGTATAATCGACTACGATTTTCGTAAAGAGATCTCCCGTCGCCAGTTTTTCGACCGCGATTGTAGGCGAAACCGCCGAATCCCGCTAGCTCAGCGAAGGGCGAAGCCCGGTCTAAAGCACCCTCGCGTTCGAGCAGCCGCCGCTTGATTTCGACGCCCCAGCGATAGCCGGTGAGCGAACCGTCGGCGCCGATCGCGCGATGGCACGGGATTATGATCGACGTCGGATTCGAACCATTGGCGTGGCCGACCGCGCGGGCGGCGTCGGGGCTTCCGATGAGTCGGGCGATTTCGCCGTAGGATCGAGTGGCGCCGCGCGGGATCGCGCAAAGCTCGCGCCAGACCGCGAGTTGAAACGGGGTGGCGCGGATATCCAGCGGGAGTTCGAGCGCCGAGGATTCGTCGGCCAGTTCGGCGATCACTCGCGCTGCGAAATCGCTCACCCAGCGATCGTCGCGGTGGATTTCCGCATTTGGATAGTCGCGACGCAGCTCAGACTCGAGGTAGGCGGGCGACGCATGGATTCCGAGCCAGGAGATTCCATTTGCGGTTGCCGCCAGCAGCATCGGGAAGTCCGCGGCGCTCGCGATCGTAAAGCCCATGCGCGCACCCTTACCGTATGCGCCGTAGCTCGAGCCGTTGATCCGCAGCTCAGTCGCGCCGTCGGCGCGGCGGCGCAGGATCCCGAGGGTTGAATCAATCGTGGCGGTCATCTTAATGTTCATAGCGAGCCTCTGGCGAAATTGCCATTTTCTTGAAGGTTGTCTGCTTACAAACCCCGCAACGGCTGAGTTGTGAGAGTGTGCGAAGAAGGGCAGAAGCGGGATCGAAACTGATCGCCTCGGCGCCAAAGGGGCGCGACGCTCTGAGAACCTGGAACCTGCGGTGTGCTATAGCATTGGCCGGAGGCCGTCCGCGCCATGAAGAAAGCCGCATCGCCAAAAAATCCCGCGCCGAAAAGCTCTGCGAAAAAAAGCTCCGCGGGACAGTCGACCACGACGATCCGTCAGTCTGCGATCATTCCGGCGACTCCCGTCGAGGTCTACGACGCTTTTGTCAACGCGCGAAAGCATGCCGCCTTCACCGGCGCTGCGGCGAAGTCTGCAAACAAGGTCGGCGGCAAGTTCACCGCATGGGACGATTACATCAGCGGGAAATATCTGGAGTTGGTGGCTGGCCGGAAGATCGTCGAGGAATGGCGTACCGGCGACTGGCCGGCGGGTTGTGAACCGTCGCTAATCGAGTTCACCTTCGCCAGAGTGGACAAGAATACTCGCGTCACGATGGTCCAGACGAAAGTTCCGGCGGCGCAGGCGGCGAATTACCGGCAGGGCTGGAAAGACTATTACTGGACGCCGCTCAAAGCCTACTTCCAGGCGCAGCGCCAGCGCGCCGTAAAGTCCTTGTAACAAAATCCCAACGGAACGTTCATCGCGTTCACGTTGTTTCGCGGAACACGCCTCGATATTTTTCGCGTTGTCGCGGACATTGCTGTGTCGCACTTCCGAAAACCAGAGGATTAAACCGCAATCATGAGACCAGGATTCGCCCGATACGCAATGTGGCTGGCCGTCGCCGGCGTCGCCGCCGGCTGTGGTTCGATTTCACCTGAACGGGAAAAGGCCTGTTTGATCGGTGCCGGCGTCGGCGCGCTTGCGGGCGGGGGTATTGGCGCGATCGCGGCGGCCGGCCCCGGCAATAATACCAAGAGAAATTACGAGATCGCCGTGCCCGCGGGCGTCGTCGGCGGCGCATTGCTGGGTGGCATCGCTGGATGTTTGTCAGTGCGGCAGCCTGAGGCGCCGCCACCACCTCCGCCTCCGCCGCAAGCCCCGCCACCCCCTCCGCCGCCAGCTCCGGCGCCACAAAAGATCGTGCTGCGCGGCGTGCACTTTAATTTCGACAAGTCATTCATCCGCGAGGTTGACAGGCCGGTGCTCGACGAGGCCGCAGAGACGCTCAAGGCCAATCCGAACGTCAAGGTTGACGTCAACGGCTACTGCGACGCGATCGGCAGCGAAAAGTACAACCTGAAGCGGTCCCAGCGCCGCTCGGAATCCGTAGCTGCGTACCTTGAGGACAAGGGTATTCCGGCGGCTCAACTGGCGCCGCAAGGCTTCGGCAAGACGGATTTTGTCGCGACCAACAATACCAAAGAGGGCCGCGCGCAAAACCGCCGCGTCGAGTTGGCGCCGCTGGATCAGTAAGCTGCACTGCATAGGATGCTCGCTTTTGCGTGAGTGACGAAGGGGGCCGCAACTCCTCGCCAGAGTTGCGGCCTCTGCTTTTAGTCCGATTTCAATTCCGGGTTTGGCGAAATCGCGGCCAGCCGTTGGCTAGCATTGGACGAACTTTATTATATGATACGCGCGGCGCGCCCGAACTCATGGCGAGGCTCAGGCGTCTGGCAAAAAGCGCCCAATCTTGGCAAACGGTGAAAAACTAATGGCGTCCAAAAATATCAAAATTCCTGCTAACGGCGAAAAAATCCGCATGGGCGAGGGTAAACTGCAAGTGCCCGACCAGCCGATCATCCCCTTTATCGAGGGCGACGGCACCGGGCCGGATATCTGGCGCGCCTCGCAGTATGTCTTCGATGAGGCGGTCAAAAAGGTTTACGGGGGCAAGCGCAAAATTGCCTGGATGGAAGTCTATGCCGGCGAGAAGCCCTTCAAGATGTTTAACGAGTGGCTGCCCGACGAGACGGTTGAGGCCTTCAAAGAATACCTGGTCGGAATCAAAGGGCCGCTGACGACGCCGGTCGGCGGCGGCATCCGCTCGCTCAACGTCGCGCTGCGCCAGTTGCTCGATCTCTATGTCTGTCTGCGTCCGATAAAATACTTCGTTGGTGTGCCCAGTCCGGTTAAAGCGCCGGAAAAGGTCGATATGGTGATCTTCCGCGAGAACGCCGAAGACATCTATGCAGGCATCGAATGGCAGGCCGAGACGCCAGAGGCCAAGAAGGTTATCGATTTTCTGATGAAGGAGATGGGCGTCGACAAGATTCGGTTTCCAAAAACCTCGGGTATCGGGATCAAGCCAGTCTCGCGCGAGGGCTCGGAGCGGCTGATCCGTGCCGCGCTCGAATACGCGATTTCGCATAAGCGCAAGAGCGTCACGCTGGTGCACAAGGGCAACATCCAGAAGTTCACTGAAGGCGCCTTCCGCGACTGGGGTTATGAACTAACCAGGCGCGAATTCAAGGGCCGGGCGATCGGCTGGGACGACTGCAACGGCAAGCCGCCGCCCGGGCAGATTCTGGTCAAAGACAATATCGCGGACATCACCTTTCAGCAGGCGCTAACCCGTCCTGACGAGTTCGACGTCATCGCCACGACCAACCTCAACGGCGACTATCTTTCCGACGCTCTTGCCGCGCAGGTCGGGGGCATCGGGATCGCGCCCGGCGCGAATATCAACTACGTTACGGGCCACGCGATCTTCGAGGCGACCCACGGCACCGCGCCCAAGTATGCGGAGCAGGACAAGGTCAATCCGGGCTCGGTGATCCTGTCGGGCGTGCTGATGTTCGAGCATATGGGCTGGCAGGAGGTCGCCGACGGCATCATCCGCGGGATGACCAACACGATCGCGAAGAAGGAAGTGACTTACGACTTCGAGCGGCTGATGACGGGCGCGAAGCTGCTCAAGTGCTCAGAGTTCGGCAAAGCGATCGTCGCGAATATGTAGAGTCTGACCATTCGATCTTTGCCCGCGTGCAACCGCGGGCAAAGACCACTAAACGCGTCGCCACGAATAGCTTTCAGGGGGGGGGTAAAATCGATGAAACGTGCGTTGCTAACGTTGGTGGTTCTGATGGCATGCAGCTTTGCTCTCGGCCTATGGTGGAACGTTATGCCGCAAACCAAAGCGCCCGCCTCGATGGTGTCGAGGCTGCGAGGTGCGGGCGGAGCAGTTGCCGAGGCCGCGACGCCAGTATTGTCGGGGGCGGTAATCTCCGGGCCGGCGAGCGCTTCCATTGCCCGCTGCACGAGTTTCAAGGTTACCGCAATCGGCCAATATGGATACCCATTCACCGTCGCCCAGAATGAACCGGTGCTCTTGCGATTGTTTAGTGCGGCCTCGGTGTGGTTTTCGGCGAACTCCTCTTGTTCCAGTCCGCAGAAGCAGTTCACGATCAAGGCGGGCACCAGCGCCCACACTTTCTATGCCCTGGATTCAGCCGCGGAGTCGTTTCTGGTGCAGCCCGTCATCAATCCAAGCTCCTCGAAACCGATTTACGGAACAGACTTCACGATGAACTTTACCGGGGTGCAGGCAACGCCGACCCCAACCCCCGTCCGCACCCCGACGCCGAGCCCGTCCCCGACGCCTTCGGGCTTGAAACTCACCGATATCGGATGCTGGTACACGACCAGCGGTAATCGTTATCAGGCGCTGAATTTTCAGCTAGCGAGTCCGGCGACGCTGATTCTCCAGGGCGAACTTTACACGGGAAGCAACTGCGTTCCGGCCAATTTTAGTGATCAGCTCAACGATTTCGGCACACCCGAATCATTCGGCACGCTGGGCTATATTTTCTGGTTCATAAATCGGGCCAATTTGACCGATGTTTCGGTGGTGTGGTCGTTTAGCGATACCAGCAACAATCTTTTGTGGAGTTCGAGCTGCGTAGAGTACAGCACCGCCCCGGCCTGCTAACCGGAATCGGCGTGAGGAGGACATTCGCTGAGAATCCGAAGCTCGAGTTGCCGGGCACAATACGTGGGGATCCCAGGCGCGCCAGCGACTTTTCAAAGGTAAACGAACAGTTCATACGCGAAGTAGACGAACAGGCAGAGCAGGACGAATTCATCGACCAGCAGGACGGCGTGCTTGAAGATGCCGTCGTGCATCAGCTTGCGCACCATAAAGCCGACGAACCAGAAGAGCACCAGCGCGGCGATTACGGCGCTGGTATGGTGCGCGAGCTTCTGGATGACGTCGATGTTGATCCAGTCTTCGATGGCGCCGAGTGATGACGCCGGCGCCGGATTGCTGTTTGCCGACAACGCCTAAGAGACGATTTCCAGCGCGCTGAAGAAGAACGCGATCTCGCGGGTGGCGGTCTCGGGAGCGTCAGAGCCGTGCGATGCATTCTTCTCGACGTCCTGGCCGAAATCCTTGCGAATCGTCCCGGCGGCCGCTTTCGCCGGATCCGTTGCGCCCATCAGCTCGCGCCATCGGGCGATCGCGTTGTCGCCCTCGAGCACCGCGATCACGATCGCTCCCGAAGTCATGTAGTCGCACAGCGAGCCGTAGAACGGCCGCTCTTTGTGAACCTCGTAAAAGCGCTGCGCTTGCGCCCGCGTCAGATGCTTGAGCTTGAGCGCGCAGGGGTGCAACCCGCTCGCTTCGATGCGCTTGAGGATGTCGCCAGTCAGCTTGCGGCCAACCGCGTCGGGTTTGATTATAGCGAGTGTGCGTTCCATGAATAATTAAAGTGTCACTTCAGCTTGAGATTAAGTTGGCTCAGGCGGCCTTGGCCTCGAGCGTCTGCTTCATCGTAATGCCGAGGTCGGCCGGACTCATCGCGACGGCGATGCCCGCCGCCTTGAGCGCCGCGATCTTGTCCGCTGCGGTGCCACGACCGCCCGAGATAATCGCGCCCGCATGGCCCATCCGGCGGCCTTTGGGCGCCGTTTGTCCGGCGATAAACGCAACCACCGGTTTCTTCATGTTTTCCTTTACATATTGCGCGGCCTCTTCTTCGGCGGTCCCGCCGATCTCACCGATCATGATGACGGCGCGGGTGCCCGGATCGTCGTTAAAGAGCCGCATCGCGTCGGTGTGATTGGTGCCGATAATCGGATCGCCACCGATTCCTATACAGGTCGATTGCCCGAGCCCCAGCTGCGTCAACTGATAGACCGCCTCGTAGGTCAGCGTGCCCGAGCGCGAGACGACCCCGATGTCGCCGGCCATGTGGATGTAACCGGGCATGATTCCGATTTTGCATTCGCCCGGCGTGATGACGCCCGGGCAGTTCGGCCCGATTAACCGGCTCTTGGAATCGCGCACGTACTTTTTCACCTTGACCATGTCGAGCACCGGCACCCCCTCGGTGATGCAGATCACCAGCTCGATGCCGGCGGCGACCGCTTCGAGAATCGCGTCGGCGGCGAAGGGCGGTGGCACATAGATCACCGTCGCATTGGCGCCGGTCGCTTTGCGCGCCTGCTCGACCGTATCGAAGATCGGGATGCCCTCGAAGTCGGTGCCGCCCTTGCCGGGCACCACGCCTCCGACCATCTGGGTGCCATATTGCTTGCAGGCGCGGGTGTGAATCTGGCCGGTCGCGCCAGTGATGCCCTGGGTGAGGACGCGGGTATTTTTATTGACGAGTATGCTCATTTTCTTTTAACCGTTCAGATGCCCACAGAACCTAACCAAGAATCTTGACGCAGCTCGCAGACTCGCCTGCTCGTTCCGCGCGGCAACCGCACTCCACTAGTGTATGGCCTCGACGACGCGGCGGGCGCCATCGGCCATATCGCTCGCGGCAATCACCGCGATGCCGGAATCCTTGAGAATCTGCTTGCCCTTATCGACATTGGTCCCTTCCATCCGGACCACCAGCGGAATGCTCAGTTTGACCTCGCGCGCGGCGTCGACCACGCCCTGTGCGAGGACGTCGCAAAGCATGATGCCGCCGAAGATATTGATGAGCACGGCTTTGACCCGCTCGTCGGCGAGCAGGATGCGAAAGGCGGCCGCGACTTTCTGCGAATTCGCGCCGCCGCCGACGTCGAGGAAATTCGCCGGCTCGGCGCCGTAATACTTCACGATGTCCATGGTCGCCATCGCGAGGCCGGCGCCGTTGACCATGCATCCGATATTGCCGTCGAGGTGCACGTAGCTGAGATCGTATTTGCCGGCTTCGGTCTCGGCGGGATCCTCTTCGTTCGAGTCGCGCATCTCGCGGATCTCGGGATGACGGAACAGCGCGTTATCGTCAAAAGACATTTTCGCGTCGAGGCAGATGACGCTGCCGTCCTTGGTCACGACCAGCGGATTGATCTCGATGAGGGAAGCGTCGGTCTCGTTGAACGCGCGATAGAGCGCGGCGAGGGTCGCGCCGAACTGGCCGACCTGCTTGTCGCGCAGGCCGAGGGCGAAGGCAATTTTGCGCGACTGGAAACCGCTCAGCCCGATGATCGGATCGATCGGCTCGGTGATAATCCGCTCCGGAGTTTTCGCCGCGACCTCCTCGATCTCCATCCCGCCCTCAGTGCTCGCGATGATCGAGACCCCCTCGGCTTTGCGATCAACCACCATCCCGAGGTAGAGCTCGCGTGCGACCTCGCTGGCCTGCTCGACATACATGCGGCGGACGACGCGGCCCTCAGGGCCGGTCTGATGAGTGACCAGCGGCTTGCCGAGCAGCTTCGCGGCAAAGTCACGGGCCTCGGTCGCGCTCGAGAGCACCTTGACGCCGCCTGCCTTACCGCGTCCGCCCGCATGAATCTGCACTTTGACGACGGCTTTGGGCTGCCCGAGCGCCGTGAACGCCGCGGCCGCCTCTTCCGGCGTCGAAGCGGGTTGGCCCTTGGGGACCGGAGCGCCGAAGCGGCTTAGGATCTGTTTGGCCTGAAATTCGTGGATATTCATGCTGAGAGCACCTTGTCCATCGCTTCGATCAGTTCGCGCACGTGACCGACCGACGACTCAAAAGCCTTTTTCTCGGCCGCGGTCAAATCGATCTCGATCACTTTCTCGACCCCGCCGCCGCCGATAACCACTGGCACACCAGCGTATAGCCCGCGCACGCCGTACTCGCCCTCGAGATAGGCCGCCGCCGGCAGAACCTCTTTTTTGTCGAGCATGAAGGATTCCACCATCCGATAAACCGCGGTGCCCGCTGCATAGTAGGACGAGGTCTTCATCAGGTTGACGATCTCCGCGCCGCCATTGCGCGTGCGGGTTTCGATCTCTTCGAGCCGCTTGGCATCGATCAGCCGCTCGATCGGCACGCCGCCGCAGGTGGTGTAGCTGCGCACTGGCACCATGTCGTCGCCGTGGCCGCCAAGGACCATCGCTTTGACGCTGTCGACGGAGACCCCGAGCTCGCTCGCGAGAAATGTGCGGTAGCGCGCCGAATCGAGCACGCCGGCCTGGCCGGCCACGCGACGCTTGGGAAAGCCGGTGACGCGCTTGATCTGCGTGACCATCGCGTCGAGCGGGTTGGTGACGACGATCACGAAGGCTTCCGGCGCGACCTCTTTGATCGCGGCGCCGACGTTACTCATCACGCCGGCATTGATCTTGAGCAGATCGTCGCGGCTCATGCCCGGTTTGCGCGGCGAGCCCGACGTGACGACGATGCAATCGGCGCCCGCGATGTCGCGAATCTTCGTCGAGCCGGTGACTTTCACGTCAATGCCGAGCACCGGGGCGGACTCGAGCATATCGAGCGCCTTGCCCTCGGGCAGCCCCTCGATAATGTCGTAGAGGACGATATCGCCCAGGCTGCGCAGGAAGCACAGGTGGGCACAGGTGGCGCCGACGTTACCGGCGCCGACAAAGGCGATCTTGTTTCTTTTGGGCACGGCTACAATTTCCGCTGGGGTAGAGTGTCGCGTTAAGCGCGTAATTTTATATATCGGCGCTTCGGCTTAGCGCAAATCGAGCTTTGGGCGAGAAGCTAGCGGCGTGATAGAGAGGGAGTCGAACGTAACGGAACGGAGGACGGCATCATGGCGGCAGATTTGGAAGCGCGCGTCAAAGAACTCGAAGGCAAGGTTCAGGCGATGACTGATTGTGAGGCGATTCGTAATCTGCGCTATCGCTATCACGAGTACGTCAACGAGGGAAAATTCAAGGAGATCCCGAGTCTGTTCGTGGAGGATGGCGAGCTCGACTTCGCGCATCTGGGAAAAGCCAAGGGACACGCCGAAATCGCCAAATTCTACGGCGGCATCGTCGGTGACGGTCCGGTGCGGGATCAGAACCGCCCGCGCATCAGTTGGGTGAAGCAGTTCATCCATAATCACATGATCGAGCTGCACGGCGATCACGGTCACGGCGTCTCCTATCTCGAGGCCAAGCCGATTTACGGCGGCGAGGCCTTTCTGGTCGCGGCGCGCTTCAACGACGACTACGTCAAGCGCAACGGCGAGTGGAAGTTCAAGAAGATGAGCCTGCTCCCGTACTTCATGGTGCCGCTCAAAGAGGGCTGGGCGCAGGAGGATAAGCTCAAGATGCGGTGATAGGTGTGTCTGTAGGCCTGACTGGTTTCAGTTACAATCACGCGGTGGACGCAGAGCAGGGCATCGCGATCGGCGCAGTCGGCGGCATCAGGCGGGAGATTCGGGATCTGCCGTTCGAGGAACTCGAACAGATGATCGTCGTCGCCGGCGAGCGCTCGTTTCGTGCCCGCCAGATTGCGCAGAGACTCTGGCGGCGCGACGCGGAAGCGTTCGACGAGATGATCGAGTTGCCGGCCGCACTGCGGGAATCATTAAAGCAACAGTTTAAGATTGAAGCGCTGGCGGTCGCGCATTGCGATCGCGCCGCCGACGGCACCCGCAAGCTGCTGCTCCGCCTGGCCGACGGCGAGCGGATCGAGAGCGTGATTATCCCTGGCGCGGGACGGGTGACGCTGTGCATCTCGAGTCAGGCGGGCTGCGCGATGGGGTGCAGTTTCTGCGCGACGGCGCTGATGGGCTTGCGGCGAAATCTCAGCGCTGCCGAAATCCTCGGCCAGGTGATAGCAGCGCGCCGCGAACTCGAGGCGGATGAGGCGCTGACCAATTTCGTTTTCATGGGGATGGGCGAGCCGCTCGCCAACTATCCGCGTCTGAGCCGGACGCTCGCGACCATGACCGCGGAGTGGGGCATGGGCATCTCGCCCCGGCGAATCACGGTCTCGACGGTCGGGCTCGTCCCTATGATGGAACGGCTGCTCGGCGACTTTCAGGTGAATCTGGCGGTTTCGCTCCACGCGACGACCGACGAGATCCGCGATCGCCTCGCACCGATCAATCGGCGCTATCCGCTGAAGGTTCTGCTGGCCGCCTGCGGCGAGCTGCCGATTCAGCGCCGCCGCCGAATCACCTTCGAGTATGTGATGCTCGATGGCGTCAACGATTCGGCAGAGGATGCGCGGCGGCTGGTGCGGATGCTCGCGCCGATCCGCGCTAAGATGAACCTGATCTTCTTCAATCCGTTCGCGGGCGCGAGCTACATGCCGAGTCCGCGATCGCGAGTCGAAGCCTTTCAAGCGATTCTGCAACAGGGTAACTTGACCGCGACGATTCGCGAGAGCCGCGGACAGGATATCGCGGCCGCCTGCGGCCAGTTGTACGCAGATCAAGCAGCGAGTTGAGCGGGCGAGTTGAGCAAGGAAGAGCATGGCGGGGACGATACTTGGCGTAATCGGCGGTAGCGGTTTTTACCAGATGCCGGGGCTGGAGCTGGTCGAGCAGATCGAGCTGACGACCCCGTTCGGCGCGCCCTCCGACGCCTATTATCGCGGCCGGATAGGCGAAACCGAAGTGGTCTTTCTCGCCCGTCACGGCCGCGGCCATCGGCTTCTGCCGAGCGAACTCAATTATCGCGCGAACGTCTACGGCATGAAGTTGCTTGGGGTGCAGCGACTGGTCTCGGTCAGCACCGCGGGCAGCATGAAGGAGGCGATCGCGCCCGGCGACCTTGTGGTGGTGGATCAATTTATCGATCATACCTATCAGCGCCGTTCAACCTTTTTTGGCGACGGGATCGTCGCGCATGTCTCGCTCGCCGACCCGGTGTGCACAGACTTGAACCGCACTCTGGTCGAGGCTGGGCGCGCGGGCGACGCGAAGGTCCACGACGGCGGAACCTATCTCTGTATCGAGGGGCCGCAATTCTCGACGCGCGCCGAATCAAATCTCTATCGCACCTGGGGCGTTGACGTAATCAGCATGACGGCGATGCAGGAAGCGCGGCTCGCCCGCGAGGCCGAGCTCTGCTACGCGACGCTGACCTTGGTGACCGACTACGACTGCTGGCATCAGAGCGCCGGCCCGGTGGATATCGGCGAGATCCTGCGCGTGATGCGCGCCAACGTCGAGAAGGCGCAGCGCGCGATCGCGAATCTGACTACTGCATTAGCCGGGCGGCGGCGCTCATGTGCCTGCGGCGCGGCGCTCAAGGACGCGATCATTACCGATCGCAAAGCGATTCCAGCCGCTGTCGCCGAAGATCTGCGGCCGATCATCGGAAAATATCTGTAGGGCAGATGCCCGCAATCAACGAGAGGCGCAAGTGAGAGAAGTTTTCGTATGAGTATAGTGGTAGTCGGCACGATCGGTTACGACACGATCGACACCACTCACGGCGGCGTCAGCGAGGCGCTCGGCGGGTCAGCGAGTTTTTTCGCGCTGGCTGCGCGCTTCTTTGCGCCGGTCAGTATCGTCGCCGCGGTCGGCAGCGACTTCCGCGAGGAGCATTGGCGGCTGTTTCGCGAGCGCAGTATCGATCTGCGCGGGATGGCGCAGATCGAGGGCCCCACCTTTCGCTGGCACGGCCGCTACCACGAAGATATGAACGTCCGCGATACGGTCAGCCTCGCGCTCAACGTCTTCGAGGGCTTCAAGCCCGATCTGCTGCCCGATCAGCAGCGCGCCGACTACGTCTTCCTCAGCAACATCTCGCCCGAGCTTCAGCTCCACGTGCTGTCGCAGGTCGCGAGCCCGAAGCTGGTCGCGGCCGACACGATGAATCACTGGATCGAAAATGCGCGTCCGGCGCTGCTCAAGCTGTTGCCGCGGGTGGATATCCTGACTCTTAACGACGAAGAAGCACGGATGTTGACCGGCGAAGCCAACCTCATCCGCGCCGGCCGTGCGATCCTCAAGCTGGGCCCGAAGACGGTGCTGGTGAAGCGCGGCGAATACGGCGTCCTCAAATTCGGCGGCGACTCGATGTTCGCGACGCCCGCCTGGCCGCTCGAAGAGGTCATCGATCCGACCGGCGCCGGCGACACTTTCGCGGGTGCCTTGATGGGCTGGCTGGCGCGCACCGGCCGCCTTACCGAATCGATTCTGCGCACCGGAATCGTCTACGGCAGCGTGCTGGCTTCGTTCACGGTCGAGAAGTTCGCGGTCGAGCGGCTCGCCACGCTGGCCTGGGAAGATATCGAAGAGCGCTATCGGGCCTTTATCGAGTTGACCGATTCGCATCATTCGCGATGGATGTCTCAGTAGTTGTTCCGCTCTTCAATGAGCGGGAGAACCTGACGCCGCTGTATCGCGAACTCGATCAAGTGCTGCGCGGGCTCGGCCGCAGCTATGAGATTATTTTTGTTGACGACGGCAGCATCGACGGTGGCGCCGAGCTGCTGCGCGACCTGCGCTCGCGCGACGAGCACGTGCGTGTCATCCGGCTCGCGCGCAACTCCGGCCAGACCGCGGCGCTGGCCTGCGGGCTTCATCACGCGAACGGTGAGATCGTGGTCGCGATCGACGCTGACGGCGAGAATGATCCTGCCGACATTCCCGCGCTGCTGGCCAGGCTGGACGACGGCTTCGACCTCGTCAGCGGCTGGCGGATCGATCGCTGGCGCGCGTCACGGTTGACGCGGCGGCTCCCGTCGCAAGCGGCCAACGCGCTGATTTCGTGGATTACCGGCGTCGCGCTGCACGATTACGGTTGCACGCTGAAAGCCTATCGGCGCGGGCTCGCACAACAACTGATGCTTTACGGCGAGATGCATCGTTTCGTGCCCGCGATCGCCGCGGAGCAGGGCGCACGGATCGCGGAGGTCGCGGTGAATTTTCGTCCGCGCCGCGCCGGGCGTTCCAACTACGGGCCCGGACGAATCGTGCGCACGCTCCTCGATCTAATGACGGTGCGGTTTCTCTCCGGCTACTCGACCCGTCCGATCCAGTTTTTCGGCCTGATCGGTCTAATTATCGGTGCGCTCGGTACGGCCTGGACGGCTATACTGGTATTCGAGAAGGTGGTGCTGGGCCATCAGCTCGGCAGCCGCCCGGCGCTGTGGCTCGCGGTCTTGCTGGTCGTCGTCGGCGTGCAACTGGTGAGCCTCGGCCTGATCGGCGAGATGCTCGCGCGGACCTATCACGAATCGCAGGGCAAGCCGGTTTACATAATCAAAGAGGAATTCTAAAACCGGGATGAATATAAAGGCATGAATATCGCAGTCATCGGTACGGGCTACGTCGGCCTTGTTAGCGGCACGTGCCTGGCGGAGAGCGGCAACGAAGTCATCTGCGTTGATATCAATCGTCCGCGGATCGATCAGCTCAAGGCCGGCGAGGTGCCGATTTACGAGCCCGGGCTCGAGGAGCTGGTGCGCCGCAACGTCAAGGATGGGCGCTTGCGCTTCAGCATCAACCTCGCCGAGGCGGTGCGCGACTCGATGGTCTCGCTTTTGGCGGTCGGCACGCCGATGGGTGCCGACGGCGCCGCCGATCTATCGCAGATTACCGAGGTCGCCTCGCAAGTCGCCAAAAGTGCGAACAGTTACCACATAATCGCGATCAAGAGCACGGTCCCCGTCGGCACCAATGATCGCGTGCGCGCGATCGTCGAGCGCGACGCGGGTGGCCGTATCGACGTCTGCTCGCTGCCGGAATTTCTCAAGGAAGGTTCCGCGATCGAGGATTTCATGCGGCCCGATCGCGTCGTGATCGGCTCCACCAGCGAGCAGGCGACGGCGATTCTGCGCGAGATTCACAGCCCCTTTGTCCGCACCGACAACCCCATCCTCGTAATGGATCCGCGCTCGGCCGAGCTCACGAAGTATGCGTCCAATGCGATGCTCGCGTTGCGCATCTCGTTCATCAACCAGATGGCCAATCTGTGCGAGGCGGTGGGCGCGGAGATTAACGATGTGCGGCGCGGGATGGGGACGGATCGGCGCATTGGCTCGCAGTTTCTTTTCCCCGGCGTGGGTTACGGCGGCTCGTGCTTTCCCAAGGATGTGCAGGCGCTGATTCATAGCGCGGGGGCGCAGAATATCGATTTTTCGATTCTGCGCGCTGCCGACAAAGTTAACGACGCGCAGAAACGCCTCATGTTCGAACGGGCCAAAGGTCATTTTGGGGGTAATCTCAAAGACAAAGTCTTTGCGCTGTGGGGACTGGCTTTCAAGCCGCGCACCGACGATATGCGCGAGGCTCCCTCGCTGGTCGTGATCGAGGAGCTGCTGGCGGCCGGCGCGCGCATCCAGGCGCACGATCCCGAAGCGTTGAAAAATGCGCGCCACATCTTCGGCGATCGGATAAGCTACTACGCGACCAACTACGAAGCCCTGCGCGGCGCCGACGCTCTGATGATCCTCACCGAGTGGAATGAATTCCGCCATCCCAACTTTCAGCGGATCAAGTCGGAGTTGCGTAATCCGGTGATCTTCGATGGCCGCAACCTCTACGATCCGCAACTGATGAAGGCGCTCGAGTTCAGCTACTACTCGATCGGCCGCAAAGCAGTCTAGTTGTTCAAATCTTGAAGGGGGCAGCGGCGCACGCGTGACGCAGGCGCCGCGCTGGAGTTAATGAAGATATTGGTGACAGGCGGGGCCGGGTTTATCGGCTCGCATACGGTGGATGCGCTGGTTGCGACCGGCGCCCATCAGGTCGCGATTCTCGACGATCTTTCGGCGGGCAAGCGCGAACAGGTCAATCCCGCCGCGAGCTTTCATCACACTGACCTGCGCGACGCCGCCGCAGTCCGTGCCGTCATCGAACAGGAGCGGCCCGAGGTTATTGTCCATCTAGCCGCGCAAATGGATGTCCGCCGTTCGGTCGCCGACCCGGCCTTCGACGCCCAGGTCAATCTCGTCGGCTTTTTGAATTTGCTCGAGGCAGCGCGCGAGCATGGGCTCAAGCGCGTGATTTTTTCCTCGACCGGCGGCGCGATCTATGGCGAGCAGGACGTCTTTCCCTGCGATGAAGATCATCCCCGCCGGCCGGTCAGCCCCTACGGCGTCGCCAAGTTCGCGACCGAGGCTTATCTTTTTTTCTACAAGACGCAGTACGGAATCGATTACGTCGCGCTACGCTACGGCAACGTTTACGGACCGCGTCAGGATCCGCATGGCGAGGCCGGAGTGGTAGCGATCTTCTGCGGCCGGATGCTCGAAGGGAAGCCCTGCACGATCTTCGGCGACGGCGGCCAGACCCGCGATTACGTCTATGTCGGCGACGTCGTCCGCGCCAACCTCGCGGCGATCAACAGTCCGGTCTCGGGCGCGTTCAATATCGGCACCGGCGTCGAGACCGACGTGAAACAGTTGTACGGCGCGCTGGCCGCGGCCGCGGGCGTGCGTCCTGCGCCGGAGTTCGGCCCAGCGCGGGCAGGCGAGCAGCGCCGCTCGGTGATTTCACCGGCGCGGGCTGCGCGCGAACTCAAGTGGGCGCCGCAGGTTGCGCTCGGTGACGGCCTCGGACGAACGTTCGCTTTTTTCAAAGATCGCTTCGCCCAGCGCCGATAATTTCGGCGTGCTATGCTCGCGCTTCGGCGGAGTGCCGACTCTTTGATGACCGCATCCGAACTGATTCGCAATTTTTCGATTATCGCGCATATCGATCATGGCAAGTCGACCCTTGCTGATCGACTGCTCGAGCGCACCGGCGCGCTCAGCAAGCGCGAGCTCAAGGAGCAGTTCCTTGACTCGATGGACCTCGAACGCGAGCGCGGGATAACGATCAAAGCGCGCTCGGTGCGGCTCAACTATGCCGCTCAGGATGGGCGGACTTACGTGCTCAACCTGATCGATACGCCCGGCCACGTCGATTTCGCCTACGAAGTCTCGCGCAGCCTCGCGGCCTGCGAAGGCGCCCTGCTAGTGGTGGACGCGAGTCAGGGGGTTGAGGCGCAGACGCTCGCCAACGTCTATATGGCGCTCGATCACGGCCTCGAAATCGTTCCGGTAATCAACAAGATCGATCTGCCGGGAGCGGACGTCCCGGGCACCCGCGAGCAGATCGAGAAGGTCATCGGACTCGACGCCAGCGACGCGATTCTGACCAGCGCCAAGGAGGGCGTCGGTATCGACGAGGTGCTCGAAGCGGTCGTCCGCCGGATATCGCCACCGCCGGATAATCGCGGGATGCCGCTGCGCGCGCTGATCTTCGATAGCTGGTACGACGCCTACGAGGGCGTGATCGGTCTGGTCCGGGTCTTCGACGGCGAACTGCGCCGCGGCATGAAAATCCGTCTGATGGCTACGCAGAAGGCCGGCGAAGTGATGCGCCTCGGCCATTTTTCGCCGCATCCGCAGGCCACTGACGCGCTCGGCCCGGGCGAAGTCGGTTTTGTCGTCGCCGGGATCAAGGCGGTGGCCGAGATGCAGGTTGGCGATACCGTTACCGACGCTGAGAATCCGGCGAGCGCACCGCTGGCAGGCTTCAAAGAACTCAAGCCGATGGTCTTTGCCGGGCTCTATCCGACCGAGGCCAATCAATACGGTGCGCTGCGCGACGCTATCGATAAGCTGCGGCTTAACGACGCCAGCCTGATCTGCGAGCCGGAAACCTCGCAGGCGCTGGGCTTCGGTTTTCGCGCCGGCTTCCTCGGCCTGCTGCACATGGAGATCGCGCAGGAGCGGCTCGAGCGCGAATTCGGGCTTGATTTGGTTATCACCGCGCCTACTGTTGCCTACCGCGCGCGCACTACCGCCGGCGCGGTCATGACGGTTGATAACCCGGCGCGGCTGCCGCCTGAAAACGAGCTCGAAGAGATCGCCGAGCCCTTCATCCTCGCGGCGATCCACGTCCCGGAGGAATATCTCGGCGCCGTGATGGGCCTGTGCGAAGAGCGTCGCGGCGTGCAGCGCGACCTCCGCTATGCCGGTCATCAGCACGTCATCCTGCACTACGAGATGCCGCTGGCGGAGATCGTCTTCGACTTCTATGACCGGCTGAAGTCCGGAAGTCGCGGGTATGCCTCGCTCGATTACGAGTTTCTGGACTTCCGGCCGGGCTCTCTGGTTAAATTGGACATTCGGATCAACGGCGAGGTCTTGGACGCGCTCTCGATGATCGTGCATCGCGATCGCGCTTACGAACGGGGGCGGGCGCTGTGCCAGAAGATGCGAGAGCTGATTCCGCGCCAGATGTTTGAGATCGCGATTCAAGCCGCCGTCGGCGCCAAGATTCTCGCGCGCGAGAGTATCAGCGCGCTCCGCAAGAACGTCACCGCCAAGTGTTACGGCGGCGACATCACGCGCAAACGCAAACTCCTCGAGAAACAGAAGGAAGGCAAGAAGCGGATGAAGCAGGTGGGACGGGTGGAAATTCCGCAGGAGGCCTTTCTTGCCCTGCTGAGGCTCGGGGAGTAAGCGGGCTATGAGTGAACCGGCCCGCAAATGGCCCGCGCCGCCTGTCACGGAATCGCGCAAATCCGCCCTGCGCGAGTATGGCGAGGCCTTCGCCGTCGCGCTGGCGCTAGCGATCGTCCTGCGCACTTTTCTGATCCAGGCCTACAAGATTCCCTCGGGCTCGATGGAGCGGACGCTGCTCATCGGCGATCATATAATCGTCAACAAGCTGGTCTTTGGCCTGCGCATGCCGGATTCGATTTTCGGCCTGACCCCGTTTGCCGGCGAGATCCCCTACGGCAAATATTTGTTCCAGCTCGAGCGGGTCCATCGCGGCGATGTTGTGGTCTTCGTCTATCCCGAAGATCAGACCAAGGATTTCATCAAACGCGTCGTCGCGATTCCGGGTGATGTCGTCGAAATCAAGAACGGGATGCTGATTCTGAACGGCGTTCAGGTTGACGCGCCTTACACGCACTTCGAGGTCGGGCCCAACGAGCGCTCGACTTCGCCGCGCGATACGCTTGAGGCGGTCAGGATTCAGCCCGGTCAGTATTTCATGATGGGGGATAATCGCGACCGCAGCTACGACAGCCGTTTCTGGGGCCCGGTCTCGCGCGACGCTATCGAGGGACGTGCGATGTTTATCTACTGGTCGTGCGCCGACGACAGCTCGCCGCTCACCTGTTTCTATGACGTCCGCTGGTCCCGGTTGTTCCATCCCATACGATAGTTGATTCATCCCATAAGATAGTTGTTCCATCCCGGAAGATAGGGTATCCAGTTGAACATGGAAGGGGAGATTCGGGTGGGCGAGGACGTGGCTAACCGCATTGGAGTGCTACTCGAACAACTCAGCGCGCGCTTCGAGATTGTGCTGGAGGCGGTGACCGGCTTCGGCGGTAAGCTCGACGCCGTGCGCGGTGAAATGGTCGGCCAGTTTGCCGAGGTTGGCCGCCAGGTGCGGTTTATCTCCGATCGGATCGCCGAGAATCGCGAAGCTAACGCGCTGACTCGCGCCGATCTGGGCGCCGAGATGGTCAGGCTCGGCGAGATGCTCGGCGCCACGCGGGTTGAGTTTCGCGAGCAGCTCGGCGCGCTGCGCCAGGGACTGACGGAGACTGCGGAGACCTCGGCGGTGCGCATCCGCGAGCGTGTAGCCGAAGAGTTCGCGGCGGGAGCGGCTGCTGCCAGCTCGCAACTCAAGAGCGAGATAACTGCGGCGGGTGAAACGTTGCGTAAAGAGCTGATCTCCGCGCGCAAAGATTTCGCCCGCGAATTGCCGGCAGTCGCGGAGGGCGTGCGCGAGGAAATTTCCGCGTCGTCCAGCGCCCTCGTCAAGAAGATTGACAGCGAGCTCAAGCAGACCAACAAGGCGCTGGTCAGTCTGACCCGCAAATTCGAGCGTTTCGACGATCGCCTGACGGTGCAGACGCGGGATCAGGATCAGCGCCTGCGCAAACTCGAACGGCGCACCGCGACGCGCTAGCGAAGTCCTGCACCGTACAGCGGCAAAGTGCTGTTGTGAATAACCTCGCGGCGGCGCAGAAATCATGAATTGACTGAACCGCTACGCGCGGTAAAATCTTCGTAGCCTTTTAAGCCGCTCCTGCGAGGGCGGCAAGGGAAAAAGATGAAGTTGTATTCAGCAGCGACCGGCCGCAAACGCGCGCCGGTCGTTTTTCTGAAGAAGCCCTCGAGGGCCGAAGCCGGGAGTCGCGCGTGAGCGCCTTCGCGGCTACGGCGATGGACGGCGAGGCGGTCGCGCGCGCGGTGCGGCGGATCGCGCACGAAATCGCGGAGCGCAACACTGCGCAGGAGCGGATCGTACTCGTCGGAATAGTGCGGCGGGGCGCCAAGCTGGCGGGCCGGATCGCCGAGGCGCTCGCGCAGATCGGGGCGGGGCGAATTCCGGTCGGCACTCTCGACATTTCATCCTATCGCGACGACGGTCGCGGCGCTGCGGGCGATCCACGATTGATCGGGCGCGACGTGCCGTTTCAACTCGAAGGGCGGCGCGTGATCCTGGTCGATGACGTGCTGTATACCGGGCGAACGGTGCGCGCGGCGCTGACGGCGCTGGCTGACTTGGGACGCCCGGAAGCGATCGAGCTCGCGGTTCTAATCGATCGCGGTGAACACGAAGTGCCGATTCGCGCGGACTACGTCGGCAAGAATATCGCGGCGCCGCAGGGTCAGCGCGTGTACGTCCGGCTGAATGAAATTGACGGCGTGGACGCGGTCGTGATCGGCGGACGGAAGGCGGCTTAGTCGATGCCGCGTATCCCGAAATACGATCTGGTCTCGATTGAAGATCTTTCGATCGGCGAGATCGAGCGCATCTTCACACTCGCGGATACGTTTGCCGCGGCGCTCGAACGCGGGCAAAACCTGACGCTAGCCAGCGGTCTGGTCATGGCGACGCTGTTTTATGAGCCGTCAACGCGCACGCGCCTGAGCTTCGAGTCCGCGATGCATCGCCTGGGCGGCGCGGTAATCAGTTCGGCGGATATGCACGCGTCGTCGGCGGCGAAGGGCGAGAGCCTCGCGGACACGGTGCGCGTCGTGTCGGCGTACGCCGACCTGTTGGTGGTGCGCCATCCGAATGACGGCGCGGCGCGAGTGGCGGCGGAATACGCTGCGGCGCCGGTGATTAACGCGGGCGACGGCAGCCGCGAGCATCCGACGCAGACGCTGTGCGATCTCTATATCCTGCGGCGCAAAAAGGGCCGCCTCAAAGGACTGACCGTCGCGATTTGCGGTGACCTGAAATTCGGCCGCACCGTCCACTCGTTGATTTATGCACTCGCCCGCTTCGGCGCGAATATCGTGACGGTGCCTTACGGCGGGATGGGGGTGCCGGAATACGTGCTGGAACGGATCGCGGCGGAGCACGATTACGCACCCTCTTCGATCACGTTCGACGAGCTCCGCTCTAAATCCGGGGCGCTCGACGCCCTGTACCTCACACCCAGCGGGCCTCATCAGATGGCGTTGTTTACCGGTGACGACCTGTTGGTGAAAGTTTCCGTAGCGGCGCCGACAGCGCTCGACGCCTTTTACGTCACGCGGCTCCAGCGCGAGCGTTTCGCGGACAAGGACGACGCTGCGGGAGCTTACGTACACTTCGACGCGCGGGCGCTGCGGAGCAGCCGTGCGCAGGAGGCCGTCGTGCTGCATCCGCTGCCGCGGACCGACGAACTCGCCTATGAGTTCGACAAGGATCCGCGCGCAATTTATTTCGAGCAGGCTGCGGCCGGGGTTCCGGTGCGGATGGCGCTGATCGTCTGGATGCTCGAGACCGCGCAACGCGAGCGCCCGCCGGCGGCGCGTGAAACCTTGATCGCGTTCAAGCACGAAGCGGCGCCGCGCTGCGTTAACGCCGGCTGCATTTCGCGGCACGAACCCGCTTATCTTTCTCCGCGCTTCCGACTGGCGCGAGCGGCTGATCGTTCGGTATTGGCGATCCGCTGCGACCTCTGCGAACGCGAGCTGCGCGCCGAGTACGTCGGCCATGCCACGGCGCATCGGTACTATCATTTTGACGAGAATCTCTACGGCTACGTGCAGCAGTGGATCGCAGAGGGCTCCCTGGCGGTTTTCGAGACCGTTAAAGAGGCGGAGGAGCGAGGCTACGAGCCTTACAAGCGAGGCCCGCAGCGCGAGCTGATGAACGCGGCCGAAATCGAACAAGCCTGTCAGACCATGGCGGATCAGATCGTGGCCGGCGTGGCGGACCCGGCGCAGCTCGCGATCGTCGGCGTGATCAGCCGCGGGGCAATTCTTGCGATGAGATTGCGGGAGCTCGTGCAAGCCCGCACCGGCGTGCGCCCGGCCTGCGCCGCGGTGGACGTCTATGCGAGCGACGCCGGTTTGCGCCGAATCGAGGATAGCGGGGGGAGGTTTATCGTCGATGGCCGCGCGATCGTCCTGGTTGACGACGTGATTAACAGCGGCTGGACCGTGCAACGCGCGATGACGGCGTTATGGCGGCACGGGCGTCCGGCGTCGGTGCAGCTCGCGGTGCTGATCGATCGGGGCCATCGCGCAGTGCCGATCCGGCCGAATTATATCGGCAAAAGTATCCCGACTGCGCAGACCGAGCGCGTCCAGGTGCGCCTTAAAGCCGCGGGCGCTGACGGCCGCAAACTCGCCGATCGCGTGGTGATTTACTCGATGGTCGAGCCTTTTACTGAGGCGCGCGCGGTGCGATGAGCGGAATTTTCCTCAAGGGCGGGCGGGTTATTGATCCTGCAGGTGGTTTCGACGGCGTCGCCGATCTTCTGTTGCTCGACGGTCGAATCGCATCTGCGGAAGTGATCGCGCGATGGCCGGGGCAGGAACCCGTAACGACGATCGAGTGTGCGGGGTGTTGGGTCGTGCCGGGTCTGATTGATCCGCATGTTCATCTGCGCGATCCGGGTAATCCGGAGAAGGAGACAATTTTCAGCGGCTTGCGCGCCGCCGCGGCCGGCGGCTTTACGACCGTCGCCGCGATGGCGAATACGGCCCCGGTCAACGATACCCCGGAAATTACGCATTACATGATCGAACGCGCTGCGCAGGCGGGCGGGGCGCACCTCGTACCGGTCGCGGCGGTGACCAAGGGACTCGCAGGACGCGAACTGATCGACGTCGCGGCGATGGCCGCGGCGGGCGCCCGGCTGTTTTCGGACGATGGCATCCCGATCGACGATGCCGCGCTGCTGGCGACCGCGCTGCGCAGCGTCACCGCATCGGGCTTTGTGATCTCATTGCACGAGGAAGACCGCGCGCTGACCGCGAATGGCGCCATGAACGAGGGCGCGACGGCCCGTCGGCTCGGTGTCCGCGGTATCCCGTCTGGCGCCGAGAGTGCGCGCGTGGAGCGAGATCTGGAGATCGCGCTGGGTGCAAGAGCGCCGGTTCATGTCGCGCACATTTCGACCGCGGAGGCTGTACGGGCGGTGCGCGAGGCGCGACAACGCGGCCTCGCCGTGACCTGCGAGGCCACGCCGCATCATTTCATGCTAGAGGACGACGCGGTGCTGGAGTGCGGCGCAAACGCGCGCATGTCGCCCCCGCTCAGAAGCCGGCGCGATCGTGACGCGATACGCGCGGCGATCGCGGACGGCACGATCGACATGATCGCAACTGATCACGCGCCACACGATTCTATGTCGAAGGGGTTGAATCTTTTGGGGCCGCTCTTTGGTGCAAGCCGTCGGGGGGGGCGGTTGTCGTCCGATGAAGCGCAAGCCCTGGCGGCTGCTGCAAATGGCGTGGTCGGTCTCGAAACCGCGCTCGGGCTTGCGCTCGCGATGGTCCACGAAGGCTTAATCACGCCGCAGCGGATGGTCGAGATGATGTCGCTGAATCCCGCGCGCTTGCTTCGCCTCGAGGGCGCGGGCAGGCTGACGGCTGGCGCTCGCAGTGACGTTACTGTAATCGATCCGAATTACCCGTGGATCGTCGATCCGAGTAAATTTCTCTCGCTCAGTCGGAACACCCCGTTTGCTGGAAGGGAGCTCAAGGGAAGGGCGATGCTGTCCATCGTCGAAGGCAAAATCGTCTATGACGCCCGCGTGGGAAGGCTGCACTGATGAGCGCGCGCGAGGCGATTTTGGCGCTTGCGGATGGCCGGGTGTTTCGCGGCCGCGCCTTTGGCGCGATCGGCGAGACCGTCGGCGAGGTGGTCTTCAACACCGCGATGACCGGTTACCAGGAAGTACTGACCGATCCGTCTTACAAGGGCCAGATCGTCTGCATGACGTACCCTGAGATCGGCAATGTCGGAATCAACGCTGAAGACGACGAATCGCGACGGGTTTTCGTCGAGGGCTTCGTGGTGCGAGAGTATATCGATCGACCGTCGAACTGGCGTTCCGAGAGCGCGCTGGGTGAACATCTCGAACGAGCGGGAGTCGTCGGGATCTACGGGATCGACACGCGCGCACTGGTGCGCCACATTCGCGTCGCGGGGGCGCAGGAAGCGGTCATCTCAAGCGTCAATCTTGATGCGGATGAGCTCGTAGCACGGGCGAAGGCGTCGCCGGGCCTGATCGGCCGCGACCTTGTCAAGGAAGTTACTTGCAGCGAATCCTATTCCTGGGAGATTGGGGATTGGGAGCTGGGACGTGGCTATCCTGCGTCTGCGCAAACGGCGCAGGATGACGCACCGCTGGTCGTCGCCCTCGATTACGGAATCAAGCGGAACATCCTGCGGCGGCTGGTCGCGAGCGGCTTTCGTGTGAAAGTGCTGCCGGCTTCCGCAACGGCGGAGGAGATTCTTGCGCCGAATCCTGACGGAATTTTTCTGTCGAACGGGCCAGCCGATCCGGCGGCGGTGCCCTATGCCTGTGAGGCGATTCGAGGAGTACTTGGTAAACGGCCGATCTTTGGCATCTGCCTGGGCCATCAGCTGCTCGGGCTGGCGCTCGGCGGCAAAACCTACAAGCTCGGCTTCGGCCATCACGGCGCCAATCATCCGGTGATGGATTTGCGGAGGCGGCGCGTCGAGATCACGTCACAAAATCACGGCTTCGTCGTCGACGCCGAGTCGGTCGCCGGCCGCGCCGAGCTTTCGCATCTCAATCTCAATGATCGCACGGTTGAGGGCTTGCGCGGTATCGGGGCGCCATTTTTCTCCGTGCAGTATCATCCCGAAGCCTCGCCGGGGCCGCACGACTCGGCGCACCTGTTTGCGCGCTTCCGGCGCCTGGTGGAGGCGTTTCCGCGCTTCGGCGCCGAAGCGCTCGATCACGTCGCAGCCGCAGAGGCGGTATCGGGCTGACATGCCGCTGCGCAAGGATCTCAAGTCTGTCCTGCTGATCGGCTCCGGCCCGATCGTGATCGGGCAGGCCTGCGAGTTCGATTACTCGGGCACGCAGGCGCTGAAAGCGCTGCGCGAAGAAGGACTGCGGCTGATCCTGATCAACTCGAACCCGGCGACGATCATGACCGATCCGGGACTCGCGGATCGCACTTATATCGAGCCGATGACCGCGGAGATCATCGCGAAGATTCTCGAGCGCGAGCGTCCCGACGCGGTCCTGCCGACGGTCGGCGGTCAAACTGCGCTCAACCTCGCGATCGAGCTGGCCGAGAGCGGCGTGCTGGATCGTCTGGGGATCGAATTGATCGGCGCCAATCTGGCCGCCATCAAGAAGGCCGAGGATCGCGATCTCTTCAAGCAGGCGATGATCAAAATTGGGCTGGCCGTTCCCGCCTCCGAGGTCGTTCATTCGCTTGCTGAGGCCGAACAAACGGCGACGCGGCTCGGTCTGCCGTTGATCATCCGGCCCTCGCGCACGCTGGGCGGCACCGGTGGATCGATCGCGCGGGACGCCGAGGACCTGCGCGTCAAGGCGCGCTGGGGCCTCGCGCTCTCGCCGATTAATGAAATTCTGCTCGAGCAGTCGATCGAGGGTTGGAAAGAATTCGAACTCGAGGTGATGCGCGATGCGGCCGACAACGTCGTGATCGTCTGCTCGATCGAGAATTTCGATCCGATGGGCGTGCATACTGGCGATTCGATCACGGTCGCCCCCGCGCAGACGCTGACTGACAAGGAATATCAGATCATGCGGGACGCCGCGCTGCGCATCATCCGCGAGATCGGCGTCGACACCGGCGGGTCGAATATCCAGTTTGCGATTAATCCAACTGACGGGCGGATGGCGGTGATCGAGATGAACCCGCGCGTCTCGCGCAGTTCCGCGCTGGCCTCCAAGGCGACCGGCTTTCCGATCGCGAAGATCGCGGCGCGGCTCGCGGTCGGCTACCGCCTGGACGAGATTGCGAACGACATTACGCAGAAAACGCCGGCCTGCTTCGAGCCCACGATCGACTACGTGGTGACGAAAATTCCGCGCTTCACCTTCGAAAAGTTCCGCGGCGCAGTGGACGAGCTCGGGCCGCAAATGAAGTCGGTGGGCGAGGTGATGGCGATCGGGCGGACCTTCAAGGAATCCCTGCAGAAGGCTCTGCGCTCGCTCGAGATCGATTCGTGGGGGCTGGAAAGCCGCGTACTCGGACTCGCGCCGGCAGTGGCGCTGGCCACGGTGCGCGATCATCTGCGCGTGCCTAACAGCGCGCGTTTGTACTATCTGGCAGACGCGCTCCGACTTGGCATAACGGCCGCCGAGGTTTACCACCTGACCCGGATCGATCCGTGGTTTATTGACGCGATCGCGGAAATCGTCAGCGCGGAGTCGCGGATCGCCGCAAACGCGCTCGACCCCGAGCTGCTGCGCGAGATGAAGGCGATGGGCTTTGCCGACCGGCGCATCGCCGAACTCAAAAATTCGAGCGAAGCTGCGATTGCGCTGCTGCGTCGCGAGTTCGGCGTCATCCCGGTTTATAAATCCGTCGATACCTGCGGCGCGGAGTTCGAGGCCTTTACGCCATATTTGTACTCGACCTACGAATCGGAAGACGAAGCGCCGCCCGATAATCGGCGCAAGGTTATGATTCTCGGCGGCGGACCCAACCGGATCGGCCAGGGCATTGAGTTCGACTATTGCTGCGTGCACGCGAGCCTTGCGCTTAAAGAAGATGGCTTCGAGACCATCATGGTCAACTGCAATCCCGAGACCGTCTCGACCGATTACGACATTTCGGATCGGCTCTATTTCGAGCCGTTAACCTTCGAGGACGTGATGGCGATTGTCGAGCGCGAGCGGCCGCTGGGCGTTATCGTTCAGTTCGGCGGCCAGACTCCGCTGAAGCTCGCGATGCCGTTGGCGCACGCGGGTGTGCCGATTCTCGGCACGCCGCCGGACGCGATTGATCGTGCGGAGGACCGCGAACGCTTCAATCAAATGGTCGAACGGCTTGGACTCCGCCAACCCAAGGGCGTGCTCGCGCGCAGCGCCGACCAGGCGATCGCCGGCGCCGCCGCGATCGGTTATCCGGTGCTGATCCGGCCTTCATACGTGCTCGGCGGGCGCGCGATGGAGATTGTCGCTGACGAGGCCGGCCTGCGCCGCTACCTCGATCAGGCGTTTCAGGCTTCGGAAGCCCGGCCATTGCTGGTCGATCGCTACCTCGACGGCGCGATCGAGGTCGACGTCGATGCGATCGCCGACGGTGAGCGCGTGGTGATCGGCGGCATCATGGAGCACGTCGAACACGCGGGCATCCACTCGGGCGACAGCGCGTGCGTGCTCCCGCCACGCTCGCTGAGCCCGGCGATCCAGGATGAGTTGATGCGGCAGACCCGGATGCTCGCACAAGAGTTAGGGGTGATCGGCCTGCTCAACGTACAGTACGCGATTTTTCATGATGTGATTCACATTCTCGAAGTGAATCCGCGGGCCTCGCGCACTATTCCGTTCGTCAGCAAGGCGATCGGCGTGCCGCTGGCCAAGCTAGCGGCGCGCGTGATGGCGGGCGCGAAACTCGCCGATTTTGGCTTCGAGCGTGAACAAGTTCCGGCGCATGTTGCCGTAAAGGAATCGGTGTTTCCCTTCGCGCGCTTCGCAGGCGTCGATACGCTGCTGGGCCCCGAGATGAAGTCGACCGGCGAAGTCATGGGTATCGACACATCGTTTGCCGCGGCTTTTGCGAAGGCGCAGCTTGCGGCGGGTACCGTACTGCCGACGGCGGGCAGCGTCTTCATCAGTGTGCGCGACGCCGATAAGCCGCTCCTGGAGCCAATTGTACGTGGCCTGACGGCGCTGGGACTCGGTCTCATCGCGACCGGTGGCACCGCGCGCTATATCGAACGGCTCGGGCTGCATTGCGACATGATCAACAAGGTCGCCGAGGGCAGTCCGCACATCGTCGATCTGATGCGCGCGAATCGGGTCGCGGCAGTGATCAACACGCCTGACGAGCAGGGCACCGCCGACTCTTTCTCGATCCGGCGCACCGCGTTGGAGCTGCGGCTCGCGTTTTTCACCACGATGGCCGGGGCGCAGGCGGCGGTCGAGGCGATGACTGCGCTTAAGCTGCGCGGGCTCGAAGTTTGCGCGCTCCAGGACTATCACGCGAATTGAGCGAGTCGGCCCATCCGGAACGCGGGAAATCTGCACCGGGCATCGAGCCGTCCGCGGCGCTCGCGGCAAGTCTGGTCGAAGTTGCCGGCGTCGGCCCCAAGCGCCTCGCCATTCTGCAAGCGCGCGGTCTCAGTACATTCCTCGACGCCCTGTATCATCTGCCGCGCCGCTACGACGATCTGCGCAGGCGCGATCGCATCGCGGATCTGCGTGCGGGCGTAACTGCAATTGTCGAAGGCACGCTCGATAAGCTGCAAACCCGGCCGATGCGCGGGATGCGCTGGCGGCGCTTGACGACGGCGACGCTCAAGGACGCCGAAGGCGCAACGCTGGCCGTTGCCTGGTTCAATCTCCACGGTGACGGCCGGATGCCGCTCGGTGAAACAGTGCTGATTTGCGGACGGGTCACGACGGCATCGCGCGGGGCGCTCGAAATCCTTCATCCGGAAGTCTATCGACTCAAGTCCTCGCCGCCGCCTGCGATTCGTCCGGCGTACAGCCTCCCGCCGGAGATCCCGCAGCGCCTGTTCTCATCGATTGTTGCGCAAGGCCTGGCGCAAGCGGAACGCGCGCAGCTCGACGCGATCCCGGCCGATGTAGCGTCGACGACGGGGCTCCCGCGTGTAATCGAGGCGCTCAAGTATCTCCATCAGCCGCCGCCCGACGCCGACCTGGCTGTGCTTGAGGGCGCGGCGACGCCCGCGCATCAGGCGCTTGCGCTCGACGAGATGTTCGCATTCCAGCTCGCGCTCACTCGCGATCGCGCGCGCAGTCTGCGGCGGGCCGGCGCGCCGCTCGACGGCGAGCCCCAGCAGAGTGGGGCGCTGATCGCCTCGTTGCCTTTTTCGCTCACGAATGCGCAACGGGGGGCGATTGCTGAAATCAGCGCGGACCTCGCGGGACCCGCGCAAATGAACCGCGTGCTGATCGGCGATGTCGGCAGCGGTAAAACTCTCGTCGCCTTTCACGCGATGCTGCGTGCGACCGAATCCGGCTGGCAAGCCGTCATGATGGCCCCGACGGAGCTGCTCGCCGAACAACATTTTCGCAATTTCACAGCGCTCTGCGGCGCGCTCGGCGTCAGCAGCGTACTGGTGACGAGCCGGCTGAGCGGCGCCGAGAGGGCGCGAATCCTCCGCGCTCTCGGCCGCGGCGACATCGCAGTGGCGTTCGGCACCCACGCGCTGTTTCAGGAGAATGTGCGAATCGGGCGGCTGGGCCTCGCGATCATCGATGAGCAGCATCGGTTCGGCGTGCTCGATCGCGCGCGGCTGCTGGCGCTGGGCGCCGAGGCCAACGTCCTGCTGATGACCGCGACGCCGATTCCGCGCAGCCTCGCGCTGGCGCTCTTGCGCAGTCTCGAAGTATCGCGCCTCGACGAATTGCCGGCGGGCCGCGTGCCGGTTGCGACTACCATATTTACCGAGGACGAGAGCGCCGAGGTTGATCGTCTGGTGCGCGTGGAACTTGAACAGGGCCGGCGCGCCTACTATGTATTTCCGCTGATCGACGATGATGAGGAAGACGATGACGCCACGTCCGTAGCGACGGCAGCAAAGCGGTTGGCCGGGCGCTTTGGCAAGTTCGGAATCGGCGTGATGCACGGACGGATGCGTCCGGCGGAAAAGGATCGCGTGATGCGCCAGTTCCGCGACGGCGAAATCAACGTGCTGGTGGCGACCACGGTGGTCGAGGTCGGAGTCGATGTTCCCGCAGCCACGATCATCGTCATCGCGGCGGCTGAGCGCTACGGTCTCGCGCAGCTCCATCAGTTGCGCGGCCGGGTCGGGCGGGGCGCGGTTGCCTCGCGATGCTGCCTGATCCTCTCGCGCGGCGCGCGCGGGCCGGCCCGGGAGCGCCTCGCGGCCTTGACGCAAAGTTCCAGCGGCGACGAAGTCGCCGAGCTGGATTTGCGCCTGCGCGGCCCGGGCGATCTGTTTGGCCTGCGGCAGACCGGCGTCCTGCCGCTCAGGTTCGGCCGCTTTATTCGCGATCTGCGTCTCATCGAGCGCGCTGGCGACCTCGCCGAGGAATGGCTGCGACGCGACCCGGCCTTGACAACCGCGGCTTCAGCTCGTGCCGTCGCGGCGATCAACGAACTGCTCGCTTTGGGCGTGAGCTTCGCCGATATAGGCTAGAGCGAGACGATCGCACGCGTTCACCGATGCCACCAACTTGCAAGAAGGCCCGCACCCCGACGCCCGTCAAAAGCAAGCAACCGCTTGAGGTGCGGCGCGAGCTGTCAGCGGGCGGGCTCATCTGGCGGCGCGCCGACGACGGTACGGTCGAGGTGGTGTTAGTCCGCCCGGCCGGCAAAGGAACCTGGGTGCTGCCCAAGGGCCACGTCGAAGCCGGGGAGACACTGCTGGATGCAGCGCTGCGCGAAGCCAACGAAGAGACTGGGCTCAAGGTCGTTGCCGATGGACCCCTCGGTCAGGTCGCCTACCTCTATTCATGGCGGACCCATCCGTCGGATCGCGCCGTGCGCATCTTCAAGCGCGTGCACTTCTACCTGATGCGACCCGTTGGCGGCGATCCGTCGGCGCATGACCACGAAATCGAAGAAGTCGTCTGGCGGCCCATCGACGCCGCGTTCAGCCGCGCCAGTCACAAGAGCGAACGCAACCTGATCGCGAAGGCAAAAAAAATCCTGCTACCTGCGCCGAGCCCGCGCGCCGCGCGGAACTGAGCCTCCGGCGCCTGACCGGAAACCTTCGTACCAGCGGAGTTTTTCGTCCTGAACGGAGTCAGCCCGGTATGTAATCCGGGATTCTTCGCTCCGGCAGCCTTCGCTCAGAATGACATAGCAACTTTCACTAAAACTAAGCCATTTTTGTCATTCTGAGCGAAGCGAAGAATCCCGGATTTCCACCCGGGACTCGTTTAACCTTTGGGCAGGCCGAGAACGCGTTCGCCGATGATATTGCGCTGAATCTGGTTGGTCCCGGTATAGATTGTCGGGCCGCGCGCGGCGAGCATCCGCTGCGACCATTTGCCCGCATCAAGCGCATGGGCGGAGTTCGGCTCGAGCTGGCTATACGGACCCAGCAACTCCATCGCGAATAGCGCGATTTTCAACGCCAACTCGGTCCCGCACAACTTGAGCATCGAGCTCTCCGCGCCCGGCGGCAGTCCCTTGAGCTGGCGCGTCAACTGCCTGAAGCCCGTGTACTTGATCGCCTCGCCCTCGGCTTCGAGTTTCGCGAGGCGCTGGCGCACCTCGGCGTCGTCCCACGCCGACGCGCCGTTGCGCGGAATCCCCTGCGCGAGCGTCGCGAGTTCGCGAATCTGTTGCAGCAGGCCGCGATCATGGCCCATCGATCGCTCGAACATCAGAGTGGTGATGGCCACCTGCCATCCCTGATTTTTTTCGCCCACGAGGTTCTTGCGCGGCACGCGCACATCTTCGAAAAAGACCTGGTTGAAACCGCGCGCTCCGGTCATCTGCACGAGTGGCCGCACGACGATGCCGGGTGTCTTCATATCGACCAGCAGATAGCTTATCCCCTTGTGCTTGGGCGCGGCCGGATCGGTGCGGACGAGCAGAAAAATCCAATCGGCGTGCTGTGCCGCCGAGGTCCAGATTTTTGCGCCGTTGACCACGAAATAATCGCCGTCCTCGACCGCGCGGGTTTGCAGCGACGCCAAGTCAGAGCCCGAGTTGGGTTCCGAGTAACCTTGGCACCAGAATTCCTCGCCGCCGAGGATTTTCGGCAGATGACGGCGTTTCTGCTCGTCGGTGCCCCAGTGAATCAGGGTCGGTCCAAGCAGTGAGATGCCGAAGCCGGTGAAGGGCATCGCCGCGCCGGCTCGCTCCAGCTCCTGTTGGTAAATGACATTTTGCAAGAGAGTCGCGCCGCGTCCGCCGTATTCCCGCGGCCAATGGATTCCCATCCAGCCGCCCTGATGGAGCCGGCGATGCCAGCTTACGCGCGCGTCCCAGTCGCCCTCGAGTTCGTCGGCCAGCGGCTCGCGCGCCGGCGTCGCATATTCCCGGTTGACTGCGAGCCAGGCGCGAAACTCGGCTCGGAAAGTTTCATCCTCGGCGCTGTAGTTGAAGTCCATAGAGCAATTTTAGCCACAGCGGCGAGGGGCGTACAGGGTTATGGGCAGGTAACATCCGTCGCCACTTGCTCATTTAACTTGCCACCGCTCACGTTCCCCTTGGCGCCAAGTGTCACTTTGCCCCCACAAACTAGCTGGCCGTTGATGAACGAGTTACCCTTGAGATTGCAGACGCCTGCGGAAACCAGAGACCCGCTGACGATGCTATTGGCGGAGGATTTCGCCGTGTTCACCAGAATGAGAAGGTTCGACGGCGTTAAGCCGCCGGAACCTACTGCTATCGCCGCGCCTTTGTCCAAAGTCAGCGAGCCTGAATCCTTGATTACCACTAACGCATCCGCGGGGCCGGAAACGGTTAGAAAAGCATTCTTTTTCAGCGTGATGTTCGTGTAATCAAACTCGTTGAAACCGCTCACCGCGGTCAGCGTGGCGGCGCCGTTTCTGTCGAGAGTCAACGCTCCTTCGCTGACGCCACCAGGCGGACAGGCCTTCGCTCCGCTGGTGGAGAAGGTTTGTAATGGGACAATCGCGGGATTGATTCCGGCAGTATCAACACCACCGGTGCACGTCGCGTTTTTGCCAAGCGTTACTTTGCCTCCGGTCGTCTCACAGATGCCGCTGACGACGGCGAGCCTGGAAAGCTTGATCTTGTTACCGAGAGAGGTGCCGTTGCCGCTGACGCTCGCGCTCTCGCCCAGAATCAGGTCGCCGAGCGCACCGGTGGCGCCCCCGATGGAAGCATTCTTGTCCAACTTCACCTGCGAATCTGAGACCGCGGCGAATGCCAGCCCCGGATCGAGGCTGCTCTGAGCCGAGGCCGAGCGCGCGAGCATCGCGCCACTGATGACAAAAAATGATCCGAGGATCAGGCAGCGAAGTAATTGGGTTTTATACATACTGAAGAACTCCTCCTTGGCGACGAACCTCTATTTTATTAGATAATCGCTGAAGGCTGGCGCAGCATTTATCGTACCCACGCCCTAATTCAATCAAATAGATGCTCGTGATAAGCTAAGATTGTTGAATCTGCTATTCCCGTCGAAAAAATATAGCTTCCGGCTGAGTATTGGTAAATAGTTATAGCCGCAAATTACGAAGACTTTAAGACCAGTAGTGACTGAGTAATGACTAAAGGACCGAATCGAGAAACTCCACCGAGCGCAGCTTGCGATCGAGCAGGTCGCCCAGGAACTGCGTGAGCACGCGGCCCGCCGCGGCGCCGGCCGAGGGGAGGTCAGCCGCCTCGCCGAGTTCGACGCCGCCGAGCTTCGACAAGGCCAAGACCCCAGACGCATCGAGTCGGACGGCGCCCTGGGGCGCTTCCGAACGGCATCGCATACAGACGATGCCGCCGCGCGAGATGACGAAATACGCCGCGGCAGCGTCGATACCGACGCGGCTTCGGCAGATGCGGCAATTGTCGAATTCGAGGCCGAACCCCGCCGCACGCAGCATCTTCATGTCATAAGCTGAGCGCAGCGCGGCCGTCGCCGGTCCACGTCCGAGGACCGCGAGGCCCGCCGCGAGGACGTTGTATGCCGCCGCGGCGTCGGCTTCCTCGCGCGTCAGCGCGTCGGCAAGTTCAACCATGTAGCTGCCAAGCGCGATTTTTCTGAGATCGTCCTCGAGGACCGGCTGCGGCATCGGTCCGGGCTCCGCGCGGGTGATAAAGACCAGTTGGCCGAGGGGGCGACGCCGAAAGAACAGCGTCACGCACGAAAAAGGCTCGAGTTTACGCTCGAAGCGGCGGCGCGAGGCCTTCGCGCCCTTCGCGATGCCGCCGAGTTTGCCGAAGTCCCGCGTCAGCAACGTCACGATGCGATCGGATTCCGAGTAGTCGCGCGCGCGCAGCACGATCGCAGGACTGGATTCTTCGGCCGGCATGGCGGTGAAGCAGCTAGACCGCCGCTCGCAGCATCGATTGCTGGATGCCCTTGACCGTCGCCCGCATCGCTTCGAGGCTTTCCGTGGTGCGTCCGCCCTCGGCAGCGTCGCGGATCAGGTTTTCGAATTTGACGAGGATGTTGGCGAGTTTGCTGTGCGCCTCGATTACCGCGCGCTTGCGCAGCTCATCGCTCTCCCACGCCCGCGCGGCATATTCGCGCAACTCCTGACCCTGGATCAGCAGTTCGCGGGCCTCATCCTCGAAGCCCTTGACGAGGCGGCGGATCGCGTCGCGGACCTTGGGAATCTCTTCGGGATCCTTCCACAACACGTGCTCGAGAAAGGCGAGATCGTCGTCGCTCACCTGGGTGCGGCTCAGCAGCAGCGCGTGCGCGCGCATGATCGCGAGCGTGTTACGCCAGCGCCGGTCGGAGGCGACGATCTGGCTCGTCGCGAGGATCCGGCGCAGCTCCGCCAGCGCGCGCAGGATCCCACCGGGGATCTGCACCGCAGCAACGTCCGCGCGCAGTTCGTTCAGCTCCTCGAAGGTGAGGATCGTCCGGCGCGCCGGACCTGTTCCTTCGAGCATCTTCAGAAAACGGAAATCCTCGACGATGTAATCGACCGTAAAGCGCATCATGAAGCGATCGAAGAGCGCCGTCAGCTCTTCCTCGTCGGGCAGCTCGTTCGACGCCCCGAACATCGTTACAAGGGGGACGACAACTCTTTCGCGGCCGTTGTGAAAAATGCGTTCGTTGATTACGGCCAGCAGGGCGTTGAGGATCGAGGAGTTGGCCTTGAAGATCTCATCGAGGAAGGCGATGTGCGCCTCAGGCAGTTTGTGATCGGTGACGCGGCGGTAGTCGTCCTGCTCGAGGCTTTTGAGGCTGACCGCGCCGAAAATCTCTTCCGGCGTGCTGAATTTCGTCAACAGCCATTGAAAATAATTGGCGCCCTCGATACGGCGGCAGAGTTCGTCCGCGAGCATCGATTTGGCCGTACCGGGCGGCCCGATCAGCAAGACGTGATGAGTTGCGAGCAGCGCGCACAATGCTCCGTCGATCAATTCGGCGCGCTCGAGAAAAAACTGATTGAGTTCGTCGCGGATGGCGGAAAGTTTGGCGGTTGCTTCTGACATCGATTGATGCGCCGGACGACTGCGCGCTCTTCAATATTTATCAAATCGCTCGAACTATTGCTGGCCGGCGTTGCGCTGGAGGTACGCGAGGATGGCGCGCTGCTCCGCGGGCGTCGGCGGCGCCTGTCCAGCCTCGGCGATTTTCGAGCGCATCGCGAGCATTTGCAACTCCCACATCGAGGCGGTCAGCGACCGCGGATCGTACGCCTGATGGCAGCCGCCGCAGCGTGCGACGTATAGCTGTTCGACGGCACTGCCGGCCTCGGGCAGCGACCGGGTACATCCGAATAGCGCGAGTGCTGTGGCGAGGAGGGTCAGCCCACGCTTGAGCCACTGGCGAAGATTCATTCGACAGGACGGCGACGATCGGAGCACTCAACCCCATCGCGCTGCCGGCAGCAGACGGCCGAGTTCCAAGCGCAATTCGGCAATCAGCGAGCGTCGATCCGATTCTTCAAGTGTTACTTTACGTTCACTCTCAGGGCGCAGCCAGACCGGTTGCAGCCGCATCGGATCGGCGGAGGAACGCGGAAAAATGTGCCAGTGCACGTGCGGCTCCTGATTGCCGAGGCATTCGTAATTGAGCTTGATGGGCGACGTGACCGCGTTGATTGCTTTGCCTGCCGCAAGCATCTCGTCGAGCAGCTCGTGGGCCTCGCCGCGCGGCATCAGATGAGGCTCGACGACGTGGCGCTTGGCGAAGAGCACGCAATAGCCGCGATAGAACTGCGCGTCTCCCAGGATCATCCAGCTCCTCGGCAGCTCGGCGACGAGATCGGGAAAGCTGCCGGCGCGCAGCCGATCGATGATCGCGCAGATGCCGCAGGGGCGGGCGGCGCCCTCAGGCTGGGGCATCGGGCGGTGGCTCCGGCTGAACACTGATCAGCTTGATACGCGCGTGGGTCAGCAACTCCTCGATCGTGTGCAGCTTGTAGGGCTTCTCGTAAAAGACGCTGCGGATGCCGGTGTTGATCAGAACTTTCAGGCAATGGATGCACGGGGTGTGAGTGACGTAGATATCGGCGTCGCGAATCGCGACGCCATTGCGGGCCGCCTGCGTGATCGCGTTGATCTCGGCATGGATGGTGCGGAAGCAGTTCTGCTCAATCTCGCCGTCGGGCGTGCGCGATTCGTAGATCAGGCAGCCGACGTCGAGGCAGTGCGGCAGCCCGGCAGGCGCGCCATTGTAGCCGGTTGCGAGGATGCTGCGGTCGCGCACGATCACCGCGCCGACCTTCGCCCGCGTGCAGGTCGAGCGCTCGGCCACCTGCCGCGTAATCGTCATGAAGTATTGATCCCAGGATGGTCGTGTAATAGTCATCGCGTGGCTTCAATTCCTTGAGCGCTTCTGGAAGCACGAGGACAGCTTGCGGATTATTTCGGCGAAACGCAGGCGCCGCAACCCTCGGGATCGCCGAGCGCTTCAAAGATCCGCCAGCGTAATAGCGCGCAAGCGGCGGGCGCGCCGCCGCAAGGCGCCGTCAAAGGTTGCGAACTTACATCCATGTCCGGCGGAGGCAACGTGCAGGCTGTCGGCGAAATCCAGTCCCTGGTCGTACCAGCGCAGCGCCGCTGTCACGGCCGCGGGATCCTCGGCTTCTACGTTCGGAAACTCAAGCACCCGCCGGAGCGCGGCCGCGATAGTCCCGCGGGCGAGGCGGTACGCGCCGCGCAGCACCCATTCAAGTTCGAGCATGACGGTTTTGGCTATAAAGACGCGCTCCTGAGCACGCAGGAAGACCGCGGCGCGCGCCGCTTGCGATGGTTCATCGTTGACGATGATGCGCACCAGGACATTAGTATCGACGGCAATCACCGGTGTTTGCGCGCTTCGACGTTAATCGCCTCGGTCATCTCCTTGAGGCTTTTGCGCGGTCCGCGATAGTCGGCGGCGCCGATCAGCGACGCCCAATCGGATGAGCCTGAGACGCCGGGCTTGAGCAAAAGGCCGGCGCCGTGTTCTTCGAGGAGGAATTCCGTCCCGGGACTCCATCGACGGGCAACACGCAGCGGTTTCGGCAAAACGATCTGTCCCTTGCTCGACAGTCGCGTGCGATAAGTCATTGTAAGATTATAGGTAAGACCGACGCGACCCGCAAGTTTTGCCGGTCAGGTCTCAGACCCTTAAGTAACCGCGGCGGTTCAAGGTCTGCCGATCAGCCAAGCTTCTTGCGGACTCGGCTCGGGGGACGCGCGAGTTCCTCGCGGATCGCAGCGACGAGCAGGGGGAACATCAGCTCGTGATGCCCGGTCAGCATCAGACCGCGGCCCCCACCTTGAGTCGGACGCTCGACAACATTCATACGCGGCCGGTACTGACGGAGAAAATCCATGTCAGCCGCGGTAAAGGCCTCGACTGTGCGGCCGAGGTTGCGCGCGAGGTTGAGCGCCTTCATAAAGACCTCGGGCATCAGCACCGCGGAGCCCAGATTGATGACGACGCCGCGCGAGAGTTCGCCGACCGTCGCGGCGAGTCGATGGAAGTCCGCCATCGTCGCTGCGCCGATCGCGGCGCCGTCGGCCGCCGGATGCATGTGTACGATGTCCGAGCCGAGCGCAACATGAATCGTCGCGGGCACGCCCTTATCGTAGGCGGTGGCAAAGATGCTGCTGTCGCAAAACTTGAAGTGTCGCTTTAATATCTCGCGACCGACGATCTCGCCGTAACCGCGACCCTCGTCCATCGCGATCTTGGCAAACTCGTTGAGGATCGCGCCGGTCTCTTCGGCCATCCCGAAGCTGCCGTCGGTCAGCCCGGCGCCGACGTCCTCGGAGGTGCGGCCGGCGTAGGCCAGTTCGAAGTCGTGGATCATCGTCGCGCCGTTGCCGGCGAAGCCGGTGATGATGCCATCGCGAATCAAATCGCAGATGATCGGGCCGAGTCCGACTTTGATCGGATGCGCACCCATCTGGAGCAGGACCATCCGGCGGGAGCGATGGGCCGCGGCGACGCGGCGCGCGAGCTCGCGCAAGTCGCGAGCGGCGAGGACATCCGGCAGCGCGTCGAGAAAATCGGCGACCGCGGCGCCCGCGGAGAGCGGCTTGGCGAACTGGTTGCGCGCGACTTTGCGCGAGAGGGTCGCGAGTTTGCGGGTCGTCGCGCGGGACGGGTCGAGCGGACGGAGCTTCATCGATTGGCGCCGCGCACGGCAGATTCGCGCATCGGCGCGATGCTAACGAATTGTCGCGAGAGTGGATAGCCATCATGCCCATCATGCTTTTTCGCGATGGGTGCGTGACCGCCCTTTTGTCTGACGAAGGAAATTCGGCTATCACGATAAGCCATGGCCGAAGTACTCGAAACCGTCAGGTTCTACTACGACTACAAGAGTCCTTTCACCTGGCTGGCCTTTGAGCCGGCGCTCGACCTTGAGCGAAGTCATCGCGTGCAAATCGTCTTCACGCCGCACGGCTTCGATTTTCGGGCTTTTGGCGGCGATTTGCCGCAGCGGACGGAACGCGATTGGTTCAAAGTCCGCTACCTCTACGAGGACGCCCGCCGTTTCGCTCGCGACCGCGGGATTATCATTCGCGGGCCGCAGAGGCTTTTCGACAGCCGCCTCGCGCTCACCAGCGGAATCTTCGCCGAGCGCAACGGACGCTTTCGCGAATACTCGCGGCTGGTCTTCGCGCGGTTTTTCGCGCGCGAGATCGATCTCGAAAGCGTCGATGCGCTCGCCGCGGTGATCAGTGAAATTGGTCTCGACGCCGCCGAGTTTCGCCGCTTCGTCAACCGCGATGGGCCGGCGGCGCTCGCCGACGCGCTGGCGCAGGGCGAGCGCGATCATGTTTTCGGCGTGCCGATGCTGATCGTCGCGGGCGAGCCATTCTGGGGCAACGATCGGATTGCGTGGATCGTCAAGAAACTCGACGCGATGGGCCTGCGCCGTTGAAAGTAACAGCGTGATTACAGAGGGGGACCGCGGAGGCGCAGCAATGAAATATGGCATCGCCGTGCGCAACATGGGGCCGCAATCGACGACCGCGACGATTCGCGCCTGCGTAGCCGCTGCCGAGTCACTCGGCTTCGACGCGGTCTTCGTCTCTGACCACCTCTGCATCCCGCCGGACGAGACTGAAGGTTCCGGGGGCCGTTACCTCGACGTTCTCGCGACGCTCGCCTACCTCGCCGGCGCGACCGAACGGATTCGTCTCGGCATTTCGGTGCTCGTGCTGCCGTATCGGCCTGCGGTGCTGACCGCCAAGCAGGTCGCCACCATCCAGGAGCTCTCGGGCGGACGGATGATCCTCGGGGTCGGCGTCGGCTGGATGAAGCCTGAATTCGCCGCGCTCGGCGTCGACAAGCGGATGCGCGGCCGGCTCAGCGACGAAACCCTGCGCGTCATCAGACATTTGTTCACGCGCGACGCTGAAGCCTACTGCGGGAATCTCGTCAGCTTTCCGCCCTTCGTCTTTTCACCGCGCCCGCAAGCCCCGCCGATCTGGATCGGCGGCAACGGTGACGCCGCCGTGCGACGTGTCCTCGAGTTCGGCGCGGGATGGCATCCGATGCTCGCGGCCGACAAACTTGCCCCGGCCGTTACGTCGCTGAAGAGTCAGATGCGCACGCAAGGCCGCACGGACGATCTCGAAATCGTCGTGCGTCGCGGGATGAAGTTTGACGACCTCGGTGCGGCACGGGCGCGAGTCGAGGCTGAACGCGAAGCCGGCGCGACCTATTTCATTCTCGATTTGGGCCGCTATGCGAGTGCGAACGAGTTCGCGACGCAGGCCGAGACGTTCATCTCAAAGGTGGCCTGACGCGAGCGCCATGAGTTAGAAGTGTTTGCAAAAGTGGTCGGCATTCACCACCCGGGCAGCGTTTATTGTCATCCTGAGCGAAGTGAGCGACGCGAACGGAGTCGAAGGATCTCGGACAGCTTCGCGTCAGCGAAGCCGGTACCGGTTTTCTGCCGCAGCCTCCCGCATACGCTGCATCAGGACAAAAATAACGGGGCCCCATCCGCCTGGATGAAGGCCCCATTCTAACTCCGTACCGGGTTAATTACTCAGGCGGCTTGCGCGCCGATTCCTTTGAGCGCAGCGCCTTCCTTGAGTGGCGTCGCCTGCCACTTTTTCAACTCCGGCATCACCTTGGTTGCGAAGCACTTGAGGTTGCGTTCGGCTTCGTCGAAGGGCATTCCGGCATAGGCGAAGTTGCCCATCACCCCGTCCATGTTGATGGTTTCCTGCATGAAGCGTAGCTTTTCGAGCACCTGCGCGGGCGTCCCGAAGGGCATCAGCTCGGCAAAATCTTTCGCCGCCTCGTCCATGCCGTGCTTGGCGATATATTTGCCGACGTGGCTGTAGAATTCGTAGCTCTTGTGCGAGCCAAATTTTTCCGCCGTCATTTCGTAGTGGCGCATTGCCGTGTGGTAGTAGTCGGTGATGTACTTCATCCCCAACTCCTGCGCGCGCGACTTGTCCTCGTCGACGAAGATGAAGCCGCCGCTCAACGGATGAGGCGGCTCGGTGCCGTTCACCTCGCGCCACACTTTGTGATAGACCGCGAAGTCCTGCTTGACCGCATCCCACGGCTTCTGCGGGATGACCAGCACGCCGACTCCGAGCTTGGCCATGATCGGCATCGATTCCGGCGAGACCGCGGCGGCATAGGTGCGTCCGCGGAACGATCGCGCCGGGAAGGGGCGGATATCGCGGCGCGGCTGCTTGGTCATCGCGCCGCCCTCCATATAGCCCTTCTCCAGCGCGTTCAAAATCAATTCGGCGTACTCGACGAAGAGCGCGCGACCTTCGTTCTGATCGAGCCGGAAGCCCTCGTATTCGATCCGCGCCAGCCCGCGGCCGATCCCGAGGATGAAGCGGCCGTTCGACAGGTGGTCGAGCACTGAAACCTGCTCGGCGACGCGAATTGGATCGTGCCACGGCAACACCACGACCATCGAGCCGAGCTTCACTTTCTTCGTCGCGCCGGCCATGTAGGTGAGAAATTGCAGCGGATCGGGGCACATCGTGTAGTCGTCGAAGTGATGCTCGATCGACCAGACCGAATCAAAGCCGAGCGGCTCGGCCATCTCGGCCAGCCGCACCTCGTGCCGCCAAACCTCAGTATCCGAAAGAGCATTGCCGGGATTCTGAAACACCGCACCATAACCGACGTGCATTGAAGCCTCCTGACGAACGGCGGAGCTGATATCGCGCATACGGCCCGATGTGCCGTCACGCTTCCGCCTGATGATTGCTTAGCGCACTTCGCCGCCGCGCTTCAAGTTGCACGGTGACGCGGTGACACTCGCATCGAAGCTCTGTTAGGCTCCCTCGGTTGGCGATTCGCCAGCGGAGGAACGATCTATGGCACGGGCAGGGCAAGCTGGTTCGGCGCTGCGACGGAATTATCTAGCGGCGCTTGTAATGATTGTCACGGTAGCTGCAGGCGGAGTCGCCGCAGCACAGACAGCCATCACCGTGTGCGTAAACGACAAGACCGGGAAACCCACTTTTGTCAAAAGTGGGCAAGGCTGTACGTCGAAACAGACGGCGGACACGTTGGGTGCGACGGGTCCGGCCGGGCCAACTGGGCCAGCCGGACCCACCGGGCCTGCTGGAGCGGCGGGCGCAGCCGGACCGTCAGGACCAGAGGGACCCGCCGGTCCCGCTGGACCAGGAGTCAACGTCACCACGGGTTTCGCCAACACGGCGGTCGGCCTCGACACATTGCTCAACAACACCACCGGCAGCGGCGATACGGCCACCGGCTTCGAAGCGCTCGAGAACAACACCGCGGGTGTCAACAATACGGCTACCGGCGACTATGCCCTGCTGAGCAACACTACAGGAGATTTAAACACGGCCGATGGACTCAACGCGCTACTCAGCAACACCACGGGCACCGGCAACACCGCCATCGGCGTGAGCGCTCTTTATTTCAACACCGTCGGCAGCAACAACACAGCTACCGGCTACGGTGCCCTCACCCAGAACACCACCGGGGCCCAAAACACGGCCAGCGGCCTGAGCGCCCTCAACAACAATACCTCCGGCGCAGCCAACGCGGCCTTCGGCGCCTTAGCCTTGTTCAGCAACACCACGGGCACCAGTAACGCCGCCAGTGGCGCGAGTGCCCTCAGTAACACCACAACTGGCAGCAACAATACCGCTAGCGGTGCAAGTGCCCTAAACGATAATACCATTGGTACCGGCAATACGGCCGCTGGAGCAAACGCGCTCGTAAACAACAGCACAGGCGGCAGCAATATTGCGATCGGCGAAAGTGCTGGCAGCAATCTCACTACCGGCAGCAGCAACATCGATATATACGATGCCGGTGTCGCGGGGGAATCGAACACGATCAGGATCGGCACCACGGGCACCCAGACCGCAACGTTTATCGCCGGCATTAGCGATACTGGCGTTTCGGGGGGAGCCGCCGTCGTGGTCAATTCGGACGGACAGCTCGGGGTCGTATCCTCCTCAGCGCGCTACAAGCGCGACGTCCGCGACATGGGCGACGCCAGCGACAACCTGATGCGCTTACGGCCGGTGGCCTTTCGCTACAAAGCCGACCCGACCGGGACTCAGCAGTACGGCTTGATCGCCGAAGAGGTCGCGAAGGTCTATCCCGAGCTGGTGGTCAACGGCACCGACGGCAAGCATGAGACGGTCGCCTATCACGTCCTCCCAGCGATGCTGCTCAACGAGATGCAGAAGTTGAAACGGGAGAATCAGTCGCTGCAGCAGCAGGTTAGCCAGCTCGCGCACAAGGATGCGCAAATCGCCACGCTCCAGCATGAGGTGTCCGTGCTGAAGCAGAAGGACGCGCAAATCGATGCGCTGGCCGGACGCCTCGACGCGCTCGAGCAGCAAGCCCGCGCCGCGCATCCGGAGCGCTTCGCGCAGCTCTCCGGCAAGTAGCGTAAGATTCAATCGGTGAAGCTTTCAGTTATCGATCAATCGCCGGTGCCGGAGGGCTGCACGCCCGCCGACGCCTTGCACAATACGATAGAACTGGCGCGCCTTGCCGATCGGCTTGGCTACGCGCGCTACTGGATTGCCGAGCATCACGCGATCCCGGCCCTGGCCAGCCCAGCGCCGGAGATTCTGATTGCGCGAGTCGCCGCCGAGACCTCCACCATCCGCGTTGGCTCGGGCGGCGTGATGCTGCCGCATTACAGTCCGTTCAAGGTGGTCGAGAACTTTCGCCTGCTCCACGCGCTCTATCCCAACCGGATCGATCTCGGGATTGGACGCGCTCCGGGCGGCACGCCGCTCGATTCCTTCGCGCTCTGGCGCGATCGCGCGCACTATCCGCCGCCGGATGATTTCGGCCAGCAGATGGTCGAGCTGATAGCTTTTCTCAATCATGATTTTCCGCCCAAACATCCGTTCAGCCAGATCAAGGTTTCGCCCGAGATGCCGGGGGGGCCCGAGGTCTGGCTGCTCGGTTCGAGCATGTGGAGCGCTTCGGCGGCGGCGCAGCTCGGTTTGCCTTACGCCTTCGCGCATTTTATCGAGCCCGGACCGGTGCAGGCGGCGATCTCACACTATCGCGCGAACTTTGCCGCGGCCAAATCTGGCCTGCGGGCCCCGCATGCGATACTGGCGTTGGGCGTGGTCTGCGCCGAGACTGACGCCGAGGCCCAGCGGCTGCTCGCGAGTGCCCGTCTCTTCCGCCGCCGCATCCGTCAGGGTGACGTGCGGCCCATCCCGACCGTCGCGGAGGCCCTGCGCGAACTTGGTCCCGACGCCGCGCCAATCGCGCATGAGCAGACCGGCGAGTATCCCCGCTACGTCGTCGGCGCGCCGGAGCGGGTGCGCGATCAGTTGACGCTGATGGCCGATGAGCTGCGAGTAGATGAGCTGATGGTCGTGACGATCGTACATGACCATCAGGCGCGCCTGCGTTCCTACGAATTACTCGCGCAGGCGTTCGCATTGCCGGCGCGATGACGCGACTATTGGTTGGCCGCCGAGGCCAACAGAACCGCGGCGCGGCCGCGGATCAGATCCGCGGCTTTCTCGGCGATCATGATGGTCGGCATATTCGTATTGCCGCTCACCAGCCGGGGCATGATCGAGGTATCCACGACGCGCAACCCCTCGAGGCCATGCACGCGCAATTGATCGTCAACCACCGCGAGCTCGTCATGACCCATCTTGCAGGTGCCCGCCGGATGAAACGACGTCACGCCCGCGTCGCCGATCCAGTCGTCGATTTGCGCGTCGCTGCGCACCTCGGGTCCGGGCCATAGTTCGGCGCCACGAAAGGCGCTCATCGCGGCCTGCGCGACGATCTCGCGGCTGACCTTGAAGCCCTCGCGCAGCAAGCGGCGGTCGGACTCGGCTTCCAGATAGTTGGGTTCGATAATCGGATCGGCCAATGGATCGGCCGAGCGCAGCGCAATATAACCGCGGCTGCGCGGCCGGCACTGGCAGTTGCGGACATAGAAACCGTGGCGGCGCACCGGACCGGTGCTGACCCCGCGATAAACCAGCCCCGAGCTAAAATGATACTGGGTATCCGCCGCGCATTCTCCTGCCTGCGTCTTGATAAACCCCGAGGCTTCGAGCCCTACGCTCGCCAGCGGCCCGGTCCCGTATATCAGATAGCGCACGAGCGACCACGCCATCCGATGGGGCGCCAACTCCCGATACAGCGAGACCGGCAACGGACAGCTCACCTGCAGGTCAACCGCCAGATGATCCTGCAGATTTTGCCCGACGCCCTTGAGATCGATCACGGGCGCGATCCCCAAGCGGCGCAATTGTGCGGCATCACCGACCCCGGAGAGCATCAGGATTTGCGGCGAGTTGATCGCGCCCGCGCAAAGGATCACTTCGCGCGCCGCCCGCACCTCATGGGTCCGCCGCCCAGTCAGATACTCCAGCCCGACCGCTCGCGTCCCCTCGAACAGAAGCCGCCGCGTCCGCGCTTTCGTGACGACGCTCAAATTGGTGCGGCCCAGCGCCGGACGCAGGTAGGCAACCGCCGTGCTTTGACGCCGCCCGTCCGCGCAGATCGTCGAGTAGAGCGGGCCGAAGCCCTCTTGCGTGCCGCCGTTGACGTCAGGGTTATACGGATAGCCTGCCGCCTGCGCAGCGTTCAGGAAGGCCTCTGTGATCGGATTTATGGCAGCGTTGACCGTCACCTTAATCGGCCCGCCAGTGCCATGGTATTCGTCGGCACCGGCAGCAAAGTCCTCGGAGCGGATGAAGTAGGGCAGCACGTCATTATACGACCAACCGACGTTGCCGAGATTCCGCCAACGATCGTAATCGCTGGCATTCCCGCGCATATATACCATCGCATTGATCGCGCTCGAACCGCCCAATACTTTGCCACGCGGCCAATGCAACTTGCGACTCTTCAGATGCTGTTGCGGCTCGGTGAAGTAAGTCCAGGAATTCAACCCATAGAGCTTCATCGGCAGCGCGCCCGCCGGAATATGAATCAACGGATTGCGATCAGAGCGCCCAGCCTCGACTAGCAGCACACGCACGTCCGGGTCGGACGACAGGCGGTTCGCGAGCACGCAGCCGGCCGAACCGGCCCCAACTATGATGTAATCATAGTTTGCGAGGCTGTTATTCGGTTCGTACAGCATGTCTTACGTGTTAACACATTGATAAAGATGATCTAGCACATCATGTATAATAAATTCCTTCAAAGCAGGTAGAAGCTTCTTTCAGCATCTAAATTCACCTGTTTTTCATTAACTAGATGTTTTTAGCAGTTTAGACCGGATTCGAGCAGTCGTAAAGAATATTTATCTTGTCGGAAGCAATTGGAGGCGCTTGGTGAGCCATCGGGACGTTTACTCGAGAATGAATAATGTCGCATTTCCGGAGGCTCGCGACAGCGTTGAGGGCCTAGGCTTTCACCAAACCGCTACAAACGCCTCGCTGCACCGCTGCTGGCGGGGGAGAGCCGAATCGCCCTGAACAAGAACAATTCCCGCCGCCGAAATTTTGGGCCGCTCTCCTGCGAAGCCCTCGGACATTGATCTATTCCCCCTAGTGGGATGATATGCGGCGAGCGTCGTGCTTTAAGGGAGAAAGCCAGATGACTGCAATGCTTGAGGGTAAAGTCGCGCTGATCACCGGCGCCGGCTCCGGTATTGGCCGCGCGACCGCGCGGATTTTCGCACGCGAGGGTGCCCGGCTTGTCCTCGCCGACGTGGTCGAAGCGGGCGGTCTCGAAACGCTAGCAATGATCAAGCAGCAGACCGGCGCCGAGGGCATCTTCGTCAAGGCTGACGTCGCAAGCGAGGCCGACGTCGAAGCCCTGATCGCCAGCGCGGTCTCCAGCTATGGCCGGCTCGATTGCGCCTTTAACAACGCCGGCATCGGCGGTGCCGGGCGGCTGACGCACGAGTACACGCTCACCGAATGGAATCGCGTCATCACGACGAATCTGACCGGAGTGTGGCTCTGCATGAGGGCGGAGATCGCCCAGATGCTCAAGCAGGGCAGCGGCGTCATCGTCAACACTTCGTCGATTATGGGTCTGACCGGCGCGATACGCGTGCCTGCCTATACCGCCGCCAAGCACGGCGTGGCCGGACTGACCAAGGCGGCGGCGCTTGAATATGCCCGTCACGGAATCCGGATCAATGCTGTCTGTCCGGCGCCGATCTACACGCCGTTGCTGATGAGCGCATTTGAGAAGCGGCCCGATATGGAGGCGCGCTATGCCCGCTCAGAGCCGATGAAGCGCATCGGCCAGCCCGAGGAGGTCGCCGAGGCGGTGGCCTGGCTCTGCTCGGATCGCGCGTCATACGTGACCGGTCTGCCGATGCCGGTTGATGGCGGCTACATGGCGCAGTGAACTTATTGGCGAGTCTCTGATTCCCGTGACGCGAAATGGCCGGGGAGCAGCTTGGCGAGGCGCTCCGATGCCACCTCCTCAACCTCGTTGGGCGGCAGCGGGCCGAGCTCGAAGGGACCATAGCCAATCCGGATCAGACGCGCGACTTGGAGCCCGAGGTGTTCCAAGATAGTCTTGATCTCGCGATTTTTGCCCTCGTTTAGTGTCATCGTCATCCAGCAGTTGCCGCCCTGATTGCGATCGAGCGTCGCCTGAATCGGACGATAGTAGATGCCGTCGACCGTGAGGCCGCGGGCCAATCGCGCGACAACTGACGTCTCCGCGTGGCCGTGCGCGCGAATCCGGTAGGTGCGTGGAAAGAGTTGCGCCGGATGCTCGAGGTATCGCGCCAGCCCGCCGTCATTCGTGAGGAGCAGGAGCCCTTCCGTATTGATGTCGAGGCGGCCGACAGAGACCACGCGCGGCAGGCCTTGCGGTAGTTTGGCGAAGACCGTCGGGCGGCCTTCGGGGTCGCGCGCGGTCGTCACCAATCCGGCCGGTTTGTAGTAGCGCCAGAGCCGAGTCGGTTCCTGGGCCGCGATCGCTTTGCCATCGACGGCGACCTTGTCGCCCGCGCCGACCATCGTCGCTGGGTGGCTGACGATGGCGCCATTGAGTGCGACGCGGCCCGCTTCGATCATCCGCTCGGCGTCGCGGCGCGAGGCCACGCCCGCCCGCGCCAGGAATTTCGCAATTCTTTCTTTCTCCACGTCGCTGGAGCAGTTCATAGGAGCTCGATGAACTCCGTGACGGAGAGCCCGGCCTGATCGAGGATGCTTTTGAGGGTCCCGCGCTTGAGATCTTTGCGATGGAACGGAACAGTCACAAGGCCCCGGCGGGAAGGGTGCCGAAAAAACCGATGCGAACCCGTGCTGTGATCCAGAAAAAAACCTGCCCGTTGCAGCGCCCGGATAAGATCGACGGACGTACAGACGGGCAAGCGGGGCATTTGGTCTAAATCGTTACCGCGACGCGCTCGACGCTCGCGAGGCCAGGTTCAATCGGAATCTCCTCGCCATGCGCGAGCAGGCTTTCCAGATACCCGCGAATCGCGTCCTTCACCATCTCGCGAGCTTCCTCGAGCGTATCGCCTTCGGTCACAAGCCCTGCAAGAGCCGGCACGGTTACGGTGAAGCCGCCCTCCGGAGCCGGCTCGAAAACTGCGGTGTACTGGAACTGCGGCACGCCATCACCTCATCGCGTCTGTGCAATCAACAAATCCCTGAGGTCCTTGATTCTAAGTTATCCGCGACAGGCGTCAAATATTGTCGAGCGGGAAGACCGGGCGGCGGATTTTGCTGTAGGGCAGTCGCGAAGGCGCCTGCGTCGCGAGGCCGGGCGCGTCGACGTCGATAAAGGTCCGCGCCGCGCCGGCGAAGCCCGCGCGATGCTGCATCTCGGCCTTGCAGACCAGCATTTTGCGCGCCGTAGGCTCGATCCCCAGACTCCTGAAGTGATTCGGCTCGAACACCAGCACCGGGCGCGAGGTCAGAATCACCTCGACGCCGCCGCAATCGATCACCGCCGTCGGTCCGCGATGAACCGTGCCGGCATTGAACTGGGTGCTGGCGGTGAAGACGCCATCGTGGAGGGTGCGCACGCGCCCGGTGATCTGCACCGGCGCGCCGTGAAACTGATCAACCTTGCCGCCGACAGAGAGCGTTATATTCTTGCCGACGCCAGCCGCGGTCGCCGCCCGCACCGCCGCAGGATCGGCGAGATTGCCGATCACGGCGCCGCGTGCGTTTTGCTTGAGCAGTTCGGCGAGGATCGCCGTGCCGTCGCCCGGAGTTCCCGCGCCGCCACTGTCGGCGAGGTCGCCGAGAATGACCGGATTTTCATCGGTCGCGATCGCTTCGCTGACGGCGTCCGCCACCCCAACCATATCGGTGTGAAAGGCGCCGCGAGCGTTGAAGCAGGCCTGGCTCAGCTCTTCGGCGATCTCGCGCGCGAGCGCCGGTTCGCGATCGCAGGTCACGACCACGCTGATTCCGGTTTCGCGCCGTTCGGAGACGAAGAAGCCGCAGAGGAGCGATATGTCGAGCACTTGCGGGTCGCTCGCCTGACGGTTGCGCGCCAGGCGCATCAGATGCTCCATCGGCCAGCCCGGGGCGATGTAGAGCTTCTGCAGCGCCGGCGCCATCGCGGGCTGCGCCCACGCACTCGCCGGTGACAGCGAGCGGTCGAACATCCCGGCCATCACGCGGGCCGCGAGCCGTCCGGTCGCGGCGAAGTCGTAGTGCGGGTTGGTCTTTACGCCGATCAGCATGCTCGCCTGCGCGGCCATTTTCGGCGTGACGTTGGCGTGACCGTCGAGCGAAACAATGATTGGCGTCTGCGCGCCAAGCGCGCCGCGCACCGTTTCCAGCAGGTCCCCCTCGCAATCCTCGAGACTGTCGCTCGCGGCCGTGCCGTGCATCTGGAGAAAGACGCCGTCGAACCGCCCGGCCGCGCGAATCGACTTGACGAACTCCTCGCGCGTCCAGGCGTAGGCTTCGTCGGTGATCTTTCCGGCGATCCCCGGAAAGACAAACGGCAGCGGGATGACCTCCCAGTTCTGCTGGCGCGCGGTCTGCGCAAAACCGCCGAACGCGCTCTCACCGCGCGCGAGCTTGAGCACCGCGTCTTCGCGCATCATCGCGCGTTGGAAACGCTCGAGCCCCATGCGCTGCGTGGCAAACGTATTTACTGCGGCCAGAAATCCGCCGATCGCGACTCGCATCGTGATAGCCCTCCAGGGTCGAGATCAAATCCGAGGCCAAGTTCGAGGCGATGATCCGCCAGATGCCTCCGCGATCGCAATAGAAGCAACCATGACTGCGGGATAGAGCGCGGCTCGCCTGATGTGCTAATCGAAAGGCCGGCGCGCGGGGACATGCGCTTACCGCGGAAAGAGGAGTGTCAAAATGGAAAAGACTTACGTCAAACGCAGTATCACGGCCGAGCTTGCCGCTCGCATGGTCGAGGCGGCCGCAGCCAAGGCCAAGGCGATCGGCGTTCCACAGATCGTCGCGATTCTCGACGAAAGCGGTCTGCTCAAAGCCTTCCATAGAATGGACGGCGCACCATTGATTAGTATCGAGGTCGCGCAAAACAAGGCCTATACCGCGTTGCTGGGTGCGCCCTCGCAGGACTTCTTCAATCGGATCAAGGACAACCCGTCGCTGCTGGCCGGCGTGCCGCACATTCCGCGCATCGTGACTTTCGGCGGCGGCTTGCCGATCCGGATCGATGATGTCGTCGTGGGCGGAATCGGCGTCAGTGGCGGCAGCGTCGATCAGGATATCGAGTGCGCGCAGGCCGCGCTTGACGCCATAGCAAAAGCCTAGCGTGCGGCGACTTTCGATAATACCGGCGCGTCTTCTTAACCGCTCCGTTGGCGCGTTTTCCAGTTGCGTACCCTTGACCGCAAAGCTGTGTAAGGCGAAGCTGGCCGATATCATTGGTCGAGGTGAGTTATGATCGACGTCTATTACTGGCCAACTCCGAACGGACATAAAATTACAATTTTTCTCGAAGAGATCGGCCTCGAATACAAGATCGTCCCAATCAACATTCGCAAGGGCGAACAGTTCGAGCCGAGCTTTCTCGCGATCAGCCCGAACAACCGGATGCCGGCGATCGTTGATCACGACGGGCCCGGCAAGAAGCCGCTGGCGCTGTTCGAGTCTGGCGCGATCCTGCTTTATCTGGCCGAGAAGACCGGCAAGCTGATGCCCACCGAGATGCGCGCGCGGTACAACGTCGTGCAGTGGCTGATGTTCCAGATGGCGGGGATCGGCCCGATGATGGGGCAGGCGGGCCATTTCAAAAACGCAGCGCCCGAGAAGATCCCGTACGCGATCGAACGCTATACCAACGAGTCACGCCGGCTATTCGGCGTGATGGACAAGCAGCTCGCCGCCAACGAATATCTCGCCGGCGACTACTCAATCGCCGACATCGCGAACTATCCGTGGGTGCGGATCGCAGAGCGCGAGCCGGAACAACTCGAGCCGCTGCCTCATCTGCGGCGCTGGCTCGCCGCGCTCGGCGGGCGGCCCGCGGTCAAGCGCGGCCTCGCCGTGATGGCGGACATCCCGCAGGCGCCTTTGACTGACGAGGAACGCTCGATTCTGTACGGCAAGAAGCAGTTCGAGAAACACGCGTAGCCCGCGTCCGTGATGCCGTCCGAGCTGCTGTATCAGCGCGACGAGTATCTGATTGTTGCACTGCAGAGCGGCCATGGTCTGCTGTTTCTGGTCGCCATTCTAACGATGGGGCTGGTCGGCTATGGCTACGGCTTCGCCGGCCGTCGAGACCTCCGCGCCATCACGATCACGGTGACGGTGATTTCCCTGGTGATTCTCGTGATTATCGATCTCGACCGCCCGACACGCGGTCTGATCACGGTGAGCGATCAGAACCTGCTCGAGCTGCGCGTCAATCCCGCCTGGCTTGGGCCACCCAGCGCGAGCTCGCCGATCGTACCCACCGCTACTTCTTCGGGTCGCTGATGAAAAATTCGCCGGCGGCTAAACCCTCGAGCGCCAGTCCCAGACCGAGGTTGTCGATCATCGCGCGTTTGAGTTCGCGGGTGAGCAACTGGCGGGCGTAGCGCACGGTCAGCGGCGGCTTCGCGATGATCTGGCGGGCCAGCTCCCAGGCGCGCGGTAGCAGTTGCTCGCGCGGCAGCACCTCGCCGACCATGCCCAAAGTTTTGGCCTCGCGCGCGGGAATCTTCTCGCCCGTCAACAGGAAATAGCGGCCGCGATTGAAGCCCAACAAGAGCGGAAAGATCACGTGGACGCCGTCGCCCGGCACCAGTCCGCTGGTGAAGTGCGGCAAATCCTGAAACACCGCAGTCTCTGCGGCCAGCACGATGTCACACATCAGCGCGAGTTCCGCATGGATTAGCGCCGGACCATTGACCGCGGCGATCATCGGGACCTCGATGTCGAGGTGGTTCATGATCAGGTACTTGGCGTCGGTGATGACCTGGTCCCAGGACGCCGCGGGAATCTTGTTGGCGTCGCCGAATTCGTGATCAGCGATAAAGTCGTCGCCCGCGCCGGTGAGGATCACCGCACGATTCTCGCGATCGCGCGCGACTTCGCCGAGTGCGTGCGCAGTGTCGCTGTGCGCCGCGAAATCCCAAATCACCGAGCCGCCATTACGATGCAGCGTAAATTGCAGGATGCCGTCGCGGCGCTCCATCCGGATGTGCTCGAACTTGTTCGCGTAATCGTCGAATTTGCTCATATGAATTTCTCGCGACGCTGGCCGCTTGCGCGGCGGCTATTTCTTGAGGTTAGGCGCGGGCCAGTAATCCGCCGAGCCTAGACCCTCGAGCGCCAGTCCCAGCTCGAGATTGTCGATCATCAGGCGTTTCAGTTGCCGGCTCAGCAAAGCGCGCGCGTAGCGTAGCGTGAGGGGCGGCTTGCTGGCGATTTTGCGCGCGAGTTCCCACGCGCGCGGCAATAATTGATCGCGTGGCAGCACTTCGGCGACGAGCCCGATCTCGCGCGCCTCGAGCGCCGGGATTTTCTGACCGGTCAACAGAAAATAGCGTCCGCGATTAAGCCCGAGCAGCAGCGGATAGACCGCGTGGACGCCGTCGCCCGGCACGAGGCCCATGGGAAAATGGGGCAAGTCCTGAAACTCGGCGTTCTCCGACGCCAGCACGATGTCGCACAGCAGCGCCAGCTCGGAATGAATCAGCGCCGGGCCGTTTACCGCGGCGATCATCGGCACGGCGATATTGAGATGATTCATGATCAGGTAGTAGGCGTCCGAGAGGGTATGGTCCATCGAGAGCGGCCGCACCTTGGTCGGGCCGGCCTTGGCGCTCGCTTTGCCCCAGATGATGTCGGCGCAAAAGTTGTCGCCGCTGCCGGTGACGATCACCACGCGGTTCTCACGATCGCGCGCGACTTCACCGAAGGCATACGACAGCTCTTCATGCGGACGCCCGCCCCATAGCAGCTCGCCGCCCTTACTATGCAGGGTCATCTGCAGGATACCGTCGTCGCGCTCCATCTTGATGAATTCGTATTTGCCGGCGTAATCCTCGAACTTGCTCATCGCCGTCCTCTCGCCGCTCAGCCCTTCGGCAGGCCGAGCACGCGCTCACCGATAATGTTGTGCTGGATTTCGTTCGAGCCGGCTGCGATCGTCCCGCGCCGCGCCGCCAGCATCCGATGCGACCACTTGCCGCGATCGACTGCGCCTTCCGCGCGATACTCGAACTGGCTGTAAGGTCCCAGCAGTTCCATCGCGAACGCCTGCATCCGCAGGTTGAGCTCGCTAATCCCGAGCTTCATTACCGAACCCTCGGGACCCGGCGGCAGGCCGCGAATTTGCCGCGTGAGCTGGCGATAGCTGGTATATTTGAGCCCCTCGGCCTCGGTGGCGAAGCGCGCGATCCGCTGACGGACGTATTCGTCCTCCCACGCCGGGCGGCCATTGCGCTGCATCGTGCGGGCGAGATCGGCGAGCTGCCGCACTTCGACCATCATGTCGGTGCGGCCGCCGTGGATCGTGCGCTCGAACATCATGTTGGTCATCGCGACCATCCAACCCTGATTTTTCTGCCCCACCAGGTTCCCCTTGGGCACATGCACATCCTCATAGAAAACCTGGTTGAAGCCGTGCTCGCCGGTGATCTGAATCAGCGGGCGCACCGTGATCCCGGGGCTCTTCATATCCACCAGCAGGTAGCTGAGTCCCTTGTGCTTGGGCAGCGTCGGATCGGTGCGGCAGAGCAGCGTCGAGAAATCTGCGTGATGGGCGTTCGAGGTCCAGACCTTCGCGCCGTTGACCACGAAGTGATCACCCTCATCAACGGCGCGGGTCTCGACCGCGGCGAGGTCGGAGCCGTGATTCGGCTCGGAAAGTCCCTGGCACCAAATCTCCTCGGCGCAGGGAATGCGCGGGATGTAGCGTTGCTTCTGCTCGGGCGTGCCCCACTGCATCAGGGTGGGACCGACCCGCGCGATGCCCTGAAAATTGACGACCGGCGGGGCCTTGGCGCGATCGAGCTCCTGGTTGTAGATGATCTGCTGCAGGAAGGTTGCGCCGCGGCCGCCATATTCCTTCGGCCAATGGATACACATCCAGCCGGCGTCGTAGAGTTTCCGATGCCACGCGCGGCGCCGCTCAAATTCGGTCTTGGTTTCCGGGTCGCTCAGTTCGCCGTCGTCGCGCCAGTCGCGCGGCACGTTGTGCTCGAGCCAGTTGCGGAGTTCCAGGCGAAAGGCCTCGTCAGCTTCGCTGAATTTGAAATCCATTTTCTCACCGCTTTTTTCACCGCTAGGAGGTTCGCGCTCCGTTGTCGCGCTCTTGCAGGATCAGGCGCCGAATTACCCTCCTGCGCGTCCTCGGGCCGCGCGCCGCGACTCCGGTAACGCGTTGCTTTCAATGACGCAGCGCTCTCAATTTCTCGGGCTATTCAGACAGAAAAAGCACTTGTTGTAAAAGGCAATCGAGAGGAGAATTGCCGCATCAAACCGACCGGGGGGGTCAAAGCGCTGGAACAGTTTGTTCAGGCGCAGTTGGGGATTTAGCTCGACGGTCTGGAACGGAATTGAAACCTATGGAAACCTCGCTCACGCAATGAATTCGGCGACCCCTCAAAGTAAAACCGCGGCATTATCTTCGGGCGACTTGTGAGTGGGATACTTAAGCGATGGAGAAGCCATGTAGCATCCGCGCTCGCGGCAGAAACCTTCCAGTTGGAGATGACTAGCGCCGATTTCGACTGGGAGTATCGGAAGCGACTAGGAGAGAATGTACAGCGACTTGAGAAGGCAACTAGAAGCACGCTTTCTTTAGCAGGGCTGTTTGCGATTAATTTGTTTTTGTCGGCATTCTATTTATTTTTGTTCACCGGAATAATTATTTTTTTCGTATACGGGCCAATCATAGGTCTTCTCGAAATCAAAGCCGAATGGATGGCTCCTGTCTTCCATTACGAGGCAGCGGGTCCAGTTCGCGCCGGTCCATGGTTCACAATCGAGGACAAACTGTTCTTGGCTATAATGGCCGTGGCGATTGCTAGTTGGCTTTCTTATCTCGCTTGGGCAATTCTAAAAATCATCTTCACCCATCAAATAAAAGGCAGACTGCTTGTGTTCTTCAATGGATTTTCAAGGATCTGGGATCTTCGAACGAAACGACAATCCGTAACAAACCAGCGAGCGATTTAAAAAAATCCGCAGGAACTGCGTTGTGATGTCTTTCTCGACTTGTGCGGCGCAGGTGGACCGGGGATGGCAACGATCGGAGCGGGCTCCAACACCCTACTTTCGACCTATGATCTGTTTGCCAACAACGTCATCTCCTTCGCACCATTTCTTAGCGACCGGCGCGGAAAATATCACCAAACCCCTGAGTCAGCCGCTCCGACGTTCACCTAGCCTGAACGTCGCAGCGGCTGTTTACGATAAAAGCACGGTTGGGTAATCGAACCGTCGTCTGCTTTCCCCCGGGTTTCCAGGGCGCGCTTGGCTATGGTGCCGCCTTCAGACGCCGCCGAACCACTCGTAACCCTGATCTTCCCAGTAGCCGCCTACCTTGTGCGGAAGGAAATTAACTTCGGTCAAGTACTTGACCATCTTGTAGCCGAGCTTGACTGCCGAATATAGCCGCAGTGGCGCGCCATGATCAGGACCGAGCGTGTGACCGTTCATCCCGTAGGCCAGCAGGGTCTGCGGATGCATCGCGCTGGCGAGATCCCATCCCGAATAGTAGTTCTTGTCGAAGGAGCGGAACTCGACATAGCGCACTCGCGGATCGACTTCCGCGAGCCGCGCAATCTCGTTCAATCGCACGCCACGCCACGCGGCTACCGCTGACCAACCTTCGACGCAGTGATGCCGCACGCGCATCGCGGTCGGCGGCAGCGCCTGCAACTGGGCGAGTGTCAGGATCATCGGATTCTGCACAAGGCCGCCGATTTTGAGCGTCCAGTTCGCGGGCGCGATCGGCGTCGTGGACGAGATGAAATATTTCGGGAAATCCTCTTCGTCGGTCTCGTCGTCCTCGGGCAGCTCCGGCGCCAGGCGCGTCGGCGAGAACATCCAGCCCTCGGCCTTTTCGTTCCATCCCCGCATCAGCTCGAGAAACGCGTTAGCCGGCCGGCTTTCGCATCCGGCCAGCAGCGTTAGCGCGGCCGCGCCCGCGAGGAACTTGCGGCGCGCAATCAGGCTAGCCACGTTCGCCTCCCGTGAACATCTTGACGATCTCACGCGGATGGCTCGCGACCAGGATCAGATGGGTCACGACAAACAGGGCAAACAAACAGAGACCCGCGAGATGCACGACGCGCGCGCCGTCGTAGCCGCCGAACAACATCGTCAGAAAGTGCAATTGCACCGGCTTGTAGATCGCGAGACCTGAGACGACCATCACGGCCCCGAAGAGAATTACCGACGTATAAGCGAGGCGCTGCAGGCCGTTGTAAAAATCCGGCGGCGGCGGAGTTTTGCGCAATCGTAGATAGTAACCGAATTGCCGGAGCGCATTGACCACATCGCGGCCCGGCAGGAAGAGCCGCCGCCGCCATTCGCCACTCAGAAAAAAGTAGCCGAGGTAAAACAGACCGTTGAGGATGAAAAACCACGCGATCGCGAAATGCCAGTGCCTGCCGCCTCCAAGCCATCGGCCGATGGTCAGCCAGTGTGGCGGCGGCGTGTCCTGAAAGGGATACCACGAATATTCATCGCCCTGCGGGCCCAGCGAGGGATAGGCGGCGAAAATCTGCAGGCCGCTGCCGGCCATCAGGACCAGAAACAGCGCATTGCACCAGTGCGCGACGCGAATCGCGAGCGGCTGCTCACGGCGCGGCGCGCGCACTTTCATCCGGTTGCTCCCGAGGCTCGCGCAAGCGCGGGACGCGCGAAGGGCACGAAAGTCAGCGCCGCCGAGTTCATGCAGTAGCGCAGTCCGGTTGGCGGCGGACCGTCGTCGAAGACGTGGCCCAGATGGCTGTCGCAGCGGCGGCAGAGAACCTCGGTGCGGGCCATCAGGAACGAATGATCGCTCCGCGTGGCGATATTTTCAGGGGCAATCGGCGACCAGAAACTCGGCCAGCCGGTGCCGGAATCAAATTTTGCCGCCGAATTGAAGAGCGCCGTGCGGCAACCGATGCAGCGATAGATACCGGCCTCGTGCCACTCGTCGTATTTGTTGTGGAAGGGCGGCTCGGTCCCCGCCTCACGCGTGATCTCATACTGCTCAGGCGTCAGCCGCTGACGCCATTGCGCGTCGCTCAAGACGAATTTGTCCAGTGACACCTGCCCGCGGTTCTCGCCGGCGTCAGAAAAATCGATCAGCTTGACTTTCGCGAGGTCGGCGGCGACGGCCGCGCGCGTCCAGCCACCTAGGATAAGCTCGAGACCAAATGCGGCCGACAGCCCCGCCGCAGCTTTGAGCACCTCGCGGCGCGTCCGCCGCGAGCTCCCATCATTCGATCTAATGGCATTGCCCATAGCCTCTTCCGTTGGGGTCAAGCGAACTCCTCCGATGAGACGGCGCGCTAGGCTCGACTATTCGACGCGGCCGGGCCGCATCAGCCTCCCAAAGGGGAAAGCTGGAACGCCATACAGTGTCGACATGGATTACTCTTTATGAATGTTTGTCAAAGTAAGTTTGAACGATCAGTCCATATCACCCTAGCTGCTTCTCGCGCCCGATGGCAAGCGGACCGTCCGATGGCGCTGTCCTCGCCAGTGGTGCGGCTGCCTCAAGACAGGTCGGGCGATGTGGTATTTCACTCCGGCTCGTCCGTCGAGGCCCGGTCACGAGCTGATTTCGTCAGTGCGCGCGCGAGCGCTGTCGGCAGGTAAGTTCGGCAGAGCCGCAGCAGATTTTTCAGGCGCTGCGGATTTTCGCGGAGCGCATTGCGAAAGGCGTAGCGCGCCTCGGCTGCGCGCCCTTCAGCCAGCGCGATGAGACCAGCGCGCGCCCAGAGGCTCACCCGTGCGTCGCGCCGCGCCCGGATCAGTGGCTCCCCGGCGACGCCGTAACGCTCACGCACGAGGCGCGTGAAGATCGCGAAGCCGGGCCGGTAGCGTTCGAGTCGAGTGATTAGCGGGGCGACCCGATAGTTGACCAAGCGCGCGGGCAGGTAGGCGAAGGGTCCCTGCTCTCGGAGGAGCAGCCAGAACCAGGCGTCTTCGAACCCCGAAGCGCCGTGAAACTCCTCCGAAAAGCCGCCGGCGCGCTCCCAGGTGTCGCGCCGAATTACCGCCGAACTCGGCAGAATCTGGAAGCGCCCGGCCATCATTTCCTCACGCGAAGGCGCGTGCGCGAGCTGCGGCGGCATGAAGGGGCCGTGCGCGATCGTCCCGCTCAGGTCGAAGCAAATCGCGTCCGAGAACAACATCACGGCGTCGGGATAGAGGGGGAGAGCCCGCGCGATTTCCTCGAGCTTGTCTGCCGTCCAGGTATCGTCGGCGTCGAGCAGGGCGAGCCATCGCGCGCGCGCCAAGCTTGCGCCCGCATTGCGCGCCGCCGAGAGGCCGCGATTCGCCTGGCTGACGATTCTAATCTGTGCCGCATAACGCTCGAGCACCTCGCGCGTCGAGTCGGTTGAGCCGTCGTCGACGACGATGATCTCGAAGTCACTGGAGGTTTGTGCCAGTACGCACTCGACGGTGCGTGCGATGGTGGCGGCCGCGTTGAACGCGGGTATGATGACGGAAAATTGCGGCATCGGTAGGGAGAAATAATAGCAAGCCACGGACGATTTCGACGAAGCCGCGGGCCGCGAGTGGGAACTGTTCAGCGCGTGAGCAAAGAGAGAAGTTTGCGATTACCGGATTTTATTGCGATCGGTCCGGTGCGCACCGGCACGACCTGGCTCGATGGCTTGTTCCGCGGGCGCGTTGGGCTGCCGGCGCGAATCAAGGAGACGCAATTCTTCGGCTGGCGCTATGCGTTGGGAATCGAGTGGTACGCGCGTCATTTTCGCGATTGCAGTCAGCCGGTCGCGGGTGAATTTGCACCGACCTATTTCTACGATGACGGCGCCCGCACACACATCGCCGAGCATATCCCGCGATGCAAAATCATCTGCACGCTGCGCGAGCCGGTGGAGCGGATTTATTCGCACTATAAGCTGTGGCGCAAGCTCGAGATCGTCAAGGGCGCCTTTGCCGCTGAACTGGAAGGCAATTCCGCGCTCGCCGCGCGCATCAACTACGCGCCGCACGTCCGCGCATGGCAGGAGCGGTTCGGTCGCGAGAACGTACTGATCCTGATCTACGAGGAGAGCCGCCGCGATCGGCAGGGCTACATCGATCGCATCTGCGAGTTTATCGGCGTACCGCCATTGAATCTGGATACGATCCCCGCCGATCGGCGGATGGTCGCGCACTTCGAGCGCGCCCCCCGCTATCGCCATCTGGCGCGGCGCGCGCGCCAACTCAAGGATGCGCTGGAGGTGCGCGGCTGGCTGCGGACGCTGAATCGAATCGAGCCGCTGCTCGAAGCCTGCATGGACGGCGGCGCGGAGTTTCCGCCGCTCGACGCGGAGTTGGCGAGGCGCCTGCGCGAGCGTTGCGCATCGGACATTGAGGAGCTGGAAACTTTGCTCGGCCGCGATCTCTCGATCTGGAAGGCGCAATAAACGGCAGTAGCGTCTATCCGCGCGAACCGATCGACGATCGCGATTCACCCGGCTGCGGCGAGCATCGCGGCCAGATCGTAATCCGGCAGCGCGCCGATACGCTCGAGCGTGAGGTCGGGAAGCGGGTACTTCGAGACTTCCTTCTGGTCGAGGGCGTAATGGCCCTGACGGGGAAACACGGTCGTCAAACTAGTCCCCCAAACGCGCTTGACCGCCGCGAGAATACGCACCTTGTCGTCGATCAGCACGTAATGATCGGCTGGACAACGCGCGGCGATGTCGTCCAGTTCAAGTTCCTTGTGAATGTAGATCAGGACCTCGCCGCCGACGGCTTCGCCGACGCCGGAGCGATCGATTTTGAGCGGCTGAAAAACCACGTCGCCATCGGTCAGAATCACGCACTTGCCGAACTGACTGCAATGGTCGATGGCGTCGATCGCATTCGGGAAGAGCCGCGTCGCAAAAGGATAATGCATCAGGAAACGCGAGACCGCGAGAATGTTCGAGTCCCGCGGATGCTCGACGCGGTAACGCTGCAACGCGCCGAGATAATCAGCATAGCCGAGCTGGCCGCGCAGCTCCTCGAAAATCTCCCAGTAGCGCTGCTGCCGCTCGGGACCGATTTCGCGCTCGAGATGGCGCATCAGGTCGGCGACGACGCGATCGTTGTCGAGCAGGGTGTTATCAACGTCGAACAGAAAGACCACTTTGTCGGCCGCCATTAGCTTTCCCCATCCGCACATGCGATGGGGTTGATTATCAGGATAAGCGGCACGCCAGACAAACCGTAACGACCGCTTCAGAATGCGAGTGCTGACGAAATCGACCGTCAGGCTTGGCGGCAACGCCCGTGACGCGGTAAGAGTGATGAGGCGGGCAGAGCTGCGCTCGACCCGGCGGAGGATTTCATGGCCGAGGCTCAATACACGGAACGTTTGCTCTCAGCCGACTCCCATATCATGGAGCCGCGCGATCTGTGGGAGACGCGGATGGACGCCAAGTGGCGCGACAAAGCCCCGCGCATCCGCGCGCTCGACGAGTCCGGCGACTACATCGTCATCGAGGGCCTCCGGCCGCGGCCGTTGGCTTTCGAGGGGCCGATGGCGGACCTGAAGGCGCAGGGGATCGAAATCCCGGTGCCCAAGGGCTATCGCTACGAGCAAAATCGCGAAGGCTCGTGGGAGCCGAACGCCCGCCTCAAGGATCAGGATCTCGATGGCGTCTCCGGCGAGGTGATCTATCCCGGCGTCGGCCTGCACATCATTCGCTCGCCTGACGCCGAATACATCTATGCGTCGTGCCGCGCTTACAACGACTGGCTCGCCGAGTATTGCGCGGTCCATCCGAATCGGTTGAAGGGCGCGGCGATGCTGCCCAATCGCGGTCCGGTCGAATGGGCAGTGAAGGAAGCGCAGCGCGCGGCGAAACTCGGTTTGGTGACGATCATGCTGCCGGCCTGGGTCGATGATCGCGCTTACAACCTGCCCGAGTGGGACGAACTCTGGGCAGCGTTGCAGGATTTGAACATGATCGCCGGACTCCATCTCAGCGGGCGCGAGCCTTACGGAATCGCGCACGGTCCCGGCGCGGGCGGAATCAACGTCGGCGTCGTGAAATTCGGGATGTCAGACACAATCATGCGGCTCATCTGGGGCGGCGCGCCGATGCGCTTCCCGAGGTTGAAATGGTCGATGGTCGAAGGCGGCATCGGCTGGATCGCCTCAGTGCTGAGTTTCATGGACCACTGGTGGGATGACCACAAGGGCTGGATGCAGCCGAAGCTGGTCGAGACTCCGAGCTACTATTTTCATCGGCAATTTTTCGCCACCTTCGAGGATGATCGCGCGGGCGTGCTGACACGTGAAATGATTGGCGTCGACAATCTTATGTGGGGTTCCGACTATCCGCATACCGAAGGCGTCTGGCCCTTTTCGCGCAGGAAGGTCGCGTCGAACTTCGCCGATATTCCTGCGGCGGATACGCGCAAGATGGTGCATGACAACGTCGGCCGGGTCTTCGGGTTCCCGATGAATTAGGAGCGTCGCCTACGGAATCACTCAAGAACAAAGTTGCGATCGTCGGCGTCGGCGACACCGCCGTCGGCGTCGTGCGCGGGATGAGCGCGACGCAGCTTTACGTGCAGGCGGCGCGCCGCGCGCTCGATGACGCCGGCCTGACCAAGGACGACATCGACGGCCTGATCACCTGCGTCTCCTTCGTCGAGCCCTTCCTCTACCACGCCGAGATGATCGCCGAGTACATGCAGATTTTCCCGCGCTATTGCATCACCGCGCCCTCCGGCGGAGGCACGACGCTGGCGATTATGCATCACGCCGCCTCGGCGATTCTGACCGGCATGTGCAAGACGGTGCTGATCACGATGGCCGACAGCCAGGTCACCGGGCTCTCGCGCGCGAAGGCGATCGAGGCGATGGCCGGCGCCGGTCATCCGCAATTCGAGCGTCCTTATGGCGCGCCGATTCCGGCCTTTTATGCGCTCGTCGCGCGGGCTCATCAGCACGCCTACGGCACGACTGACGAGCAGCGCGCGGCCGTCGCGGTCGTGTGCCGCAAGCACGCCTCGATGAATCCGGCGGCGCAGATGCGTGATCCGATCACGATCGATGATGTCCTGAATTCGCGGCTGATCGCCGACCCGCTCCACCTGCTGGACTGCTCGCTGGTGAGCGATGGCGGCGGCGCGATTATCATGACCTCGGCGGAGCGCGCGCGCGATTTCAAGCAAAAGCCGGTTTACCTGCTCGGCATCGGCGAGGGCCACTCGCACGAACATATCAGCCAAGCCCACAGCTTCGTCGCGTCGGCCGCCAAGGAGGCCGGCGAGCGCGCCTACGCGATGGCGGGACTGCAGCCGAAGGATATCGACGTCGCGGAGCTCTATGACTGCTTCACGCCGGTCGTGATTATCGAACTCGAGGATCTCGGTTTCTGCCCGAAAGGCGAGGGCGGTCGCTTCGTCGAAGGGGGCCGTATCGAGTTGGGCGGCGAGCTGCCGGTCAACACGCATGGCGGGCTGCTTTCGCATTGCCATCCGGGCCATCCGGGGTCGATCTTCTCGGTGACCGAGGCGGTTCGCCAGTTGCGCGGTGAATGCGGTCCGCGCCAGGTTGCCAACGCGAAAATTGCGCTGGTGCACGCCCAGGGCGGTATCCTCTCGACGCATTGCACGGGAATCTTCGGAGCGGAGCAAATCTGATGGCGGCGCAGGCATCCAAGGCGCGGGTCCCCAAACCACTTCCGGTCGTGACGCTTGAAACCGCACCCTACTGGGAAGGCTGCAAACGACATGAATTGCTGATCCAGAGATGCGCGGCCTGCGGCGTGCATCAATTCTATCCGCGCCTCTACTGCGCGAAATGCTCCAGCGATCGGGTTGAATGGGTGCGCGCTTCGGGCCGCGCGAAAGTGACGACCTTCACGATCGTCCGCCGGCCGGTCTCTCCGGCCTTCGCCGACGACGTGCCCTATGTCGTCGCGCTGGTGACCCTCGATGAGGGTCCCACGATGATGACCAATATCGTCGGCTGCCCGCCCGAGCAGGTCACGATGGGGATGGCCGTCGCGGTGACGTTCGAGGACTGGACCGAAGAAATCTCGATCCCGAAATTCAAACCGCAGTAAGGCGCACGAAGGAAAGAAAGCGCCCGGAGGAATAAGCCATGCCGGACTTTGGTTTAATCGCAATTCCGACGCACTACACGATTCAACCCGCAGAACTCGCGCGCTGGGCGGAGGCGCAGGGCTTCGAATCGCTGTGGTTCGGTGAACACTCGCATATTCCGACCAGCCGCAAGACCCCGTTCCCGTTGGGCGGCGAACTACCGGTCTACTACAAGGAATTCTTCGATCCCTTCATCGGGTTGAGCGCCGCGGCTGCCGTCACGACGAAAATCAAAGTCGGAACATCGGTTTGCCTGGTGCCCGAGCACAACACGATGAATCTGGCGAAGATGGTCGCATGTCTCGACCACGTGTCGAACGGCAGATTGCTCTTCGGGATCGGCGCCGGCTGGAACGCCGAGGAGATGGCGGACCACGGCGCCGAATTCAAAGATCGCTGGAAGATCACGCGCGAGCGGATCCTCGCGATGCGGGAAATCTGGAGCAAGGACGTCGCTGAGTATCACGGCAAGTTCGTCAATTTCGACCCGCTTTGGTGCTGGCCGAAGCCGGTCCAGGCCGGTGGGCCGCCGGTTATCCTCGGCGCGTGGTCGAAGTGGGCGCCCAAGCGCGTCGCCGAATACTGCGACGGCTGGATTCCGTTGGACGTGGGAGCCGATTTGGCCGGCGGCCTCGAAGCGATGCGCACAGAAGCCGCGCGGCTGGGGCGGCCCAAAGAGGCGTTCGATCTCAGCGTGCTTACCGGCTTCGAGATGGCGCCGGCGGGCGGGCTCGAAGGGCGGATTCAGGAACTTCTGAAACTGGGATTCAATCGCGTCGGATTTCTCATACCCGTCGCCAAGCCGGACAAGCAGTGGCCGGTCTTAGAGCGCTATGCCTCGCTGATCCGCAAGTTTGCTTAAAGCTATCGATTCAAGCCGGCGACGCGGGACTCCACGAAATCGATGACCTGCGCTTCGAGGTTGACCCCGTCGAGGCGGTCAACCTCCTGCACGCCGGTCGGGCTCGTGACGTTCACTTCGGTCAGATAGTCGCCGATGATGTCGAGCCCGACGAAGTAGAGCCCGTCGCGTTCCAAGCGCGGACGCAGCATCCGGCAGATTTCGCGATCGCGAGCGGTAATCGGTGCTTTGACGCAGTTGCCGCCGACGTGGATATTGCCACGATGCTCATCGTCGCGTGGCACTCGCAACGTCCCGCCCAGGGGTTGGCCGTCGAGTACGATCAGGCGTTTGTCGCCGTTGCGGACCTCGGGAATATAGCGCTGAGCCATGATCGGACGGGTCTCGAAGCGGGTGACCGCTTCGAGGATCGCGTTGAGGTTGCGATCGCGGGCGTGGGCGTGGAAGACGCCTTCGCCCCCGTGACCGTCGAGCGGCTTGACGATCATCTCACCGCCCTGTTCCTCCATGAAGCGCTTGAGGCGCGGAATTTCGTAGGTGACGAGCGTGGGCGGAATTGCGCCCGGAAAATTCAGCGCGTAGAGCTTCTCGTTGGCTTCGCGCAATCCCGCCGGATGATTGAGCACGAATGTGCGGCGGTTGTCGGCGAGGCTGAGCAACATCGTCGCGAAGAGATAGTTGGCGTCAGCCGGCGGATCCTTGCGCATGAAGATCGCATCAAAATGCTCGAGCGGATATTCCGCGCCATCGTCGAGCAAGCGGTGATATGGAGCCGAGCGCATCACTTCGCAGCGGCGGGCGCGCGCCAAGCCCTGATGGCCGCGGCTGTAGAGATCCTTCAGGCCGAGAAAAAAAATCTCGTGGCCGCGCGCGAGCGCCTCGAGCATGAAGACGAAGGTCGTGTCCTTGTCAGGCAGCACGGTATCGAGCGGATCCATCACGAAGGCAAACTTGTAAGCCACGCTTATCTCCCGGAGCGTTCGTGGATTTCCGCCGCCGCGATACTCAGTGCGACGAGCGCCGCGGTTTCCGCGCGCAGCCGGTTCGGCCCCAGCGACGCCGCGCAATAGCCTGCATCACGCATCAGCGCCAACTCCACCGGATCGAAACCGCCCTCCGCCCCGCATGCGAGCAGTAGCCCGCGCGGCGCCGCCTTGCGGAGGATCGCACTGAGCGGCGGCCCATCGCTTACGCATACCACGGCAAAGGTCTCTTGTGGCACGGCGCGAACGAGTTCTGCAACCGTCATCGGCGGCGCGAGCGCCATCCGCTGCGGCGCCAGCGATTGCTTGGCCGCGGCCGTCGCCAGCCGCCGCCAGCGCTCGACCCGTTGCGCGCCCGGGCCGCGAACCACCGAGCGCGCGCACAGCAGCGTGATCAATTGCGACGCGCCCAGCTCCGCCGCCTTCTCGACGAGGAAGTCCATCCGCGGCCCCTTGATCAACCCGGCTGCAAGGATCAACTCGCCGGTCGTGGGCGCGGCGCGCGGCACCGAATCGGAGAGCGCGATGATCGCCTGATGAGGTTCGAGGCGTTCGATTCGTCCGACGTATTCGATGTTGGTTTCATCGATCAAGGCGATGTCCGCACCCGCATGGAGCCGCATCACGTCGCGCAGATGATGCAACTCGGGACCGGCCAACCGCACGGCGCCCGACGCGATCATGCTGCGGGTGATCGCAAAACGCGGCGGACGGCTCATCCCTGGTAATCCAAGGCGCACCACGCGCCGTCGGCGCGCGTGCGCAGCCGTCTGAGGTCCGTGTTATAGACCTTCATCACGGCGTCAGCTTCGCGCGCGAGGATGCCGGCGAGGATCAGGTGACCGCCCGGCCGGAGCCGCGCTTTGAGCTGCGGCGCCATCTCGATCAGCACCGAGCTCAAGATGTTGGCTGTGATGATGTCGAAGCGTCCACGAATCGAACTCAGAGGCGCGACGCTGAGACGAAGATTCGTCTCGACGTCATTGAGTTTGGCGTTTTCCCGGGCGTTGTCGAGCGCGATGGGATCGAAGTCGATCGCGACCACCTGCTTCGCACCGAGTTTGCTCATCGCGATCGCCAGGATGCCAGAACCCGTGCCGACGTCGAGCGCCCGTTCACAGCGTCCGCCGTCGAAAACCTGCTCCACCAGGGATAGCGTTCCAAAGGTCGACGCGTGATGGCCAGTGCCGAAGGCCTGGCCGGGCCGAATCACAATCGCGATCCGCTCATCGGCGCCGGCGCGGTTCCACGGCGGTACGACGAGCAGGCGCGCGCCCACCGGAAACGGCTCGAAGCGCTTCTGCCACATCGTCGCCCAGCCGGGATCTTCGACGCGCATGACGGCCGGCCTCGAACCCGGCGTCAGCATCCCGGCCTTGCTCAACATCGTCGACAGCCGGCGCAGCGCAGCCGCGTCGAGGCGGGTGAAATAGCCGACGACCCGCACCGATGAGCCGTCGCGACGCCCGCGCGCAAATCCCCGGATTTCACATCCAAGGGCGCCATAGCCCGCGAGGATTCCGGCCGTCTCGTCCTGCAACGCCGCCGGCGTTTCGATCATCAGAGAAATGTAGGCGCGTGGCTTTTGGCGCCGCATGGCGTGTCGATCCGGTGCGACATCAGTTCGAGGAGAGGATAGGCGAACCCACGCCAGCGCGTAAGACCCTGTTGAGATTCCGCGCCCAGTCAGTTGCGAGGCCTTCGGCGCGCGTGGTTGTCTGATGAGCAGAGAACCCAAGATGTTGAACATAGCGCATCGCGGCGCCAGCGCGGATTTCCCCGAAAATACCTTGGCGGCGTTCGCGGGCGCGATCGCGGCGGGCGCCGGCGTGTGCGAACTGGACGTGCATCGCACCGCCGACGGCGAAATTGTCGTAATTCATGATGATACGCTTGATCGCACCAGCGACGGCCGCGGAAAGGTTGCGGAGCTGACGTTCGCCCAGTTAAGAAAATTCAGCGCGGGCGGATGGTTCTCCACGGCCTTTGCGGCTGAACGCATTCCGCTGCTGCGCGAGGTGCTTGAGCTGGTGCACGGGCGCTGCGCGCTGAATATTGAATTGAAGGCGGCGGGCTTAACTAAGCAGGTTTGCACGATGATCCGCGGGGCGCGCGTCGAGGAATCGACTCTGGTCTCGAGCTTCGACGCTAACGCGTTGGCTGAAGTGCGAGCGCTCGCCCCCGAGATTCGTGTCGGTTTGCTGACCAGCAGGATGCCCGCGCGATCGCTCGCGCGCGCGCTTCAGCTCAAGGCGGCGGCGATTAATCCCGCCTTCGAGTTGGCGAGCGCCGATTTCTGTGCCCGCGCGCATCTGCACGGACTCGCGATCTACCCGTGGACAGTGGATGATCCTGACGTGATGAGGAAACTGATCAGCGCCGGCGTCGACGGCATCATGACGAATCATCCCGCGCGCCTGCGCGCCGTGATGCAGTCGTGACGGAGTCGTGATGGAGTCGTGATGGCGCGCTACGGCCAGGACAAGATCGAGGAGGTTCGCACCCGCGCGGACATCGTCGAGGTCATCGGCGCGCACGTGCGGCTGCGTCGCGCCGGCCGTAACCACGTCGGGCTGTGTCCGTTCCATAATGAAAAGACGCCGTCGTTCAGCGTCAGCGCCGAGCGCGGCTTCTTCCATTGTTTCGGTTGCGGCGCGGGCGGTACGGTTTTCGATTTCGTGATGCGGGTCGAGGCGCTGAGTTTCCCCGAGGCGCTGCAATCGCTCGCGCGGCGGTTTGGCGTCGCGCTGCCGCAGCTCGACGCCGGCGGCGCCGGCCCCCCGGTCGGCGAACGCGAAGCCTTGTTCAGCGCCAATCAGACCGCGGCGGAATTTTATGCGCACGTGCTCTGGAAAACTCCGGACGGTGCGCCGGCCCGTGAATACATCAAGTCGCGCGCCATTACGGTCGAGACCGCGCAAGCCTTTATGCTCGGCTTCGCGCCCGCTCGCGCCGCCAATCTGGCCGCGACCCTGCACAAGCGCGGGCTGACTGAGGCCGCGCTCAAGCTGGGCCTGATCAAGCGCGACGAGCGCGGCGCGCTTTACGATATGTTCCGCGCGCGGCTCATGTTCCCGATTCGCGACGCTCAAGGCCGCGCGCTCGCCTTCGGCGGCCGCGTGCTCGACGCCCGTTTGCCGAAGTACATCAATTCCCCCGAGTCTCCGCTCTATTCCAAAGCGCGGATGGTTTACGGGCTCTACGAGGCGCGGCAGGCGATCGTCAAGGCCGACCGCGCGATTGTTGTCGAAGGCAATATCGATGCGATCGCGCTCTGGCAGGCTGGCTTCAAGGAGATCGTCGCCAGCCTCGGGACCGCGTTGACGGCCGATCAGCTCCGCCTGCTGTCACGCTATACGCGTAATCTGATTGCCTGCTTCGACGGCGACGGCGCCGGCCGCAAGGCCTCCATGCGCGCGCTCGAAGTTTTTCTTGAGGCCGGACTGCTTGGGCGCGGGGCTTTCGTGCCGCCCGGTTATGATCCCGACACGCTCGTGCGCGAGCGCGGGGCGCAGGCCTTCGGCGAAGTGATCGATTCTGCCGAGCTGCTGGTTGACTATTTTTTCCGAGAAATGAGCGGTAAGGCGTCCGGGCCAGAAAGCTCGCCCGAATTGCATCAGAACGTACTTCAAAGTGTAGGGGAAAAGTTAAGACTTATCTCGGACGAGGTTCAGTTTAATGTGCTCCTGCGCAGGGCCGTTAGTCTCGTGGGTTTCGGCACCGCCGAGGAACAAGTCCTGCGAAACTTAGCAATGCGCGGGAGGTCGTCGGTGCCAGCGCCGAGAGCAATCATCGCAGAACCGCTCGATCGGGTCGCGAAGGCCGAACTGGGCCTCATCGCCATAGCCCATGTTTATCCGGAATTGCGCGCCGAAATTTTTTCCGAACAGCCTTTCAGACACTATAGGAATAAGGCGCTCGCTGATCTCCTTCAGTTTTTGCTCGAATCCATGTCTGAACCGCCGGAGTTGGGAGGCGTTCTAACAGAACGACTCTCTCAAGTTCAAAAGGAGTGGATCGCAAAGCAAGAAAAAGATCTAGACGACATCGTAGCGGAAGCAAAAAAACCAGTCACGGCTGGGCAGCAACCTCCTACCAACGAGATTTTTAAAGAATTTTTCGGCGGGCTCTATGAAAAAGAGGGACCAAGCGCGAGAGCCCGCGAATTAGCGCTGGTGCGTAAAATATTGGCTGGTTTCCTGAGAATCTTGAAGGAGTCTGACCCTCAGGAATTGAAGAAAAGGGCCACGATGCGCGGAGTCCAATAACGACTTCTGTAGGACCGAGGGAAACTGATCGGCGAGCGAATTCCGTTAGCGTAGAAAATGGCAATGGGACTCCCAGTCAGCATGGCTTAATTTGCGCCCGCGAAAACGCTAGAATCATTCCTGCCTTGCCACCCGAAATGCATTTACTGGGGCCCATAGCTCAGCCTGGTCAGAGCTGCCGGCTCATAACCGGCTGGTCCCAGGTTCAAATCCTGGTGGGCCCATCCAATCCAAGAGTGTCCACTCAAAGATCCTTAACCGAGTCCGGGCGAGAGCCTGCAGCACGCGCATTGAACTGCTGCGCTGCCGCAGTCCCGGGCCATTCCGGAGGACGCATTGCGTGAAGAAATAACCCGCCTCATGAGTTTGCAGGCGATCGACCGCGAATTGCACGAGCTCGAACAATCCCTCTCATCCGTTGCCGGCCGCGTCGAACAACTCCGAGCCGAATCCGAACTGCATCAGGCGGAACTCAGCCGCCTCACCGAAGAAGAACAGAAAAGCTCGACCACTCGGCGGTCGCTCGAAAAGGAGCTCGCGGAGGGTGAGGCGCGCATCCGCAACAAACGGATGCGGCTGAATCAGGTGCGCAACGACAAAGAGATGCAGGCCCTGACACACGAAGTCGAGGCCCAAAAGGAAACCAATCAGCGGCTCGAAGCTGAAGCGCTGGCGTTGATGGAAGGAGCCGAGCGCCGCTCCCCGCGGATCGCGGAGCTGACGGAGCTGGTCGCCGCTAAACGCAAGGAGCTGCTCGCCGCCGAAAAGGAAATCGCCGCCCAGGTCGAAGATCTGAAGGTCTCGATCAGCAAGCAGCGCGTCGATCGCGATCTGATGGCGCGCGGGATGGAGAGCAGCCTGCTGCAACGCTACGAGATGATTTTCAGCCGCCGCGGCGGGGTCGCGGTCACGGAAGCCAAAGGCGGCACGTGCCAAGGATGCCGGATGCGCCTGCCGCCGCAGTTGTACAACGAACTGCAGAAGCATCTGCAGGTGAACTACTGCCCGAACTGTCAGCGAATTCTGTATTTCGAAGCCTGACTGAGCGTTGCCACGGCCTCCGCACAGCCCGCAGAATTAACGCGGCGCCGGATCGCGCAGGTCGCGCCCGGTCATCTCCGCCGGAGGCTCGAGCCCCAGCATCGCAAGGAAGGTTGGTGCGACGTCGGCGAGTCCTCCATGGTTTCTCAGCCCACCTTTGAATGATGGATCGTAAAGGATGAGCGGAACCGGAAATGTCGTATGCGCGGTGTGCGGCTGGCCGGTCGCCGGGTCGGCCATGAATTCCGCGTTGCCGTGATCGGCCGTAATCAGCGCGACGCCGGCAACCCGCGCGAGCGCCTCGATCACGACACCCAGCGCAGCATCTGAGTTTTCGACCGCCTTGATCGTCTCTTCCAGTTTGCCGGTATGCCCGACCATATCGGGATTAGCAAAGTTCATGACGACCACACCGAATTTTCCCGAGGCGATCTCCGTCGCGGCGCGTTCGGCGATCGCCGCCGCGCGCATCGCGGGCTCCAAATCGTAGGTCGCGACTTTCGACGACGGGATTAGAATCCGTTCCTCACCCGCGAACGCCTGCTCGACGCCGCCATTGAGGAAGTAGGTGACGTGCGCGTATTTCTCGGTCTCCGCGATGCGCAAATTGGCGACGCCCGCGCGCGCGAAAACCTCCGCCAGCGTGTTGCGCACATCCTCCGCTCCGAAAGCCAGCGGCAGCCTGAAGCCGCGATCGTATTCCGTCATGCAGACGTAGCCGATTTGCGGGACGCGCGGCCGGCTGAACCCGGTAAAATCGTGGAGCGCCAGCGCCGCGGTCAATTCGCGCGCGCGATCAGCGCGGAAGTTGTAGCAGAGCACCTGATCGCCATCCTCGATTGGCGCCCGGCTCGCGACGATCACCGGCTCAACGAACTCGTCACCCTTGTTTTGTGCGTAGGACGCCTCGACCGCGGCGCGAGCGGTTGCAACGGCCGTGCCTTCACCCAGCACCAGCGCGCGCCAGGCGCGCTCGACGCGCTCCCAGCGCTTGTCGCGGTCCATCGCAAAGTAGCGGCCGCTGACGGTCGCGATCCGGCCGCAGCCGATTTCGCGCAACTTCGTCTCGACGCGATCGATAAACGGCAGCGCGGACCGCGGCGGCTTGTCCCGCCCATCGAGCACTGCGTGAACCGCGATGTCGCGGAGCCCTTCCCTTGCCGCCATCTCGAGCAGCGCCAGCAGATGATCGATATGGCTGTGCACGCTGCCGTCGGAGAGCAGCCCCCAAAGATGCAGCGTGCGGTGATTCTGTGCCGCGATGTGAATCGCGCCAAGGATCGTCTCGTTGCGAAAGAACGCGCCGGTCGCGATCGCTTTGCTGATCCGCATCACGTCCTGGTAGATGACGCGGCCAGATCCGATCGTCAGATGGCCGACCTCGGAATTCCCCATGACGCCCGCTTCTAGCCCAACGGCCTCACCCGAAGCCTCGATCTCGGTGTGCGCCTGCGTGCGCCACAACCGCTCCATGACGGGAGTGTGCGCGGCGAGGATCGCATTGGCCTCAGGCGCGGCGCGCAGTCCCCAACCGTCGAAGATCACCAGGGCGGCGACGGAGGGACGGCTCACCGCGCAGCTCCGCTGTGCGCCTTGAAAACGCTGCTGCCCGGCCAGGTCGCGCGCGGACCCAGCTCCTCGGCGATCCGCAGCAGCCGGTTGTACTTGGCGGTGCGCTCCCCGCGGCTCATGGAGCCCGTCTTGATCTGACCCGCGCCGGTGGCGACGGCGAGGTCGGCGATCGTGGTGTCCTCGGTCTCCCCCGAGCGATGAGAGATGACCGCGCTATAGCCGGCTGCGCGCGCGATTTTGATCGTCTCCAGCGTCTCCGTCAGCGTGCCGATTTGATTGACCTTGATCAGGATCGAGTTGCCCGCGCCTTCGGCGATCCCGCGGCGCAGGAATTTCGGATTGGTGACAAAGAGATCGTCGCCCACCAGTTGCACGCGCGCGCCGAGTTCGCGGGTCAGCAGTTTCCAGCCCTCCCAGTCCTCCTCGGCGAGGCCATCTTCGATTGACACGATCGGATAGCGCTCGAGCAGGTCTGCGTACAGGCCGACCATCTCCGTCGCCGAGCGCGCCCGCTTGTCCGAGCGCGCAAAGACGTATTTGCCGTTCTCGAAGAATTCGCTCGAAGCCGGGTCCAACGCGATCGAAACGTGCGTGCGCGGCTCGTAACCGGCGCGCACGATCGCTTCCATAATAGCCTCGATCGGCTCCTCGTTATTGCGCAGGTTGGGCGCGAAGCCGCCCTCGTCGCCGACGTTGGTCGAATGGCCGCCTTGCTTCAACACCGCCGCCAACGCGTGAAAGACCTCGGCGCCCATCCGGATCGCCTCGGCGAAGTTCGCCGCGCCATGCGGGACGATCATGAATTCCTGCATATCGACGCTCGAATCCGCATGGCGGCCACCGTTGATCACGTTCATCATCGGCACCGGCATCAGATGAGCCTGCGGATCAAGCTGGCGAAAGAGCGCGACGCCGTTGGCATTGGCGGTCGCGTGCGCCGCCGCGAGCGAGACTCCGAGCATCGCGTTGGCGCCGAGTTTGGACTTGTTTTCGGTGCCGTCGAGCGCAATCAGAATCGAGTCGAGTCCGGCTTGATTGGCAGCGTCAGTCCCGCGCAGCTTCGGCGCAATCACGTCGTTGACGTTGGTGACCGCACGCAAAACGCCTTTACCCAGGTAGCGGCTTTTGTCGCCGTCGCGCAGTTCGAGCGCCTCGTGCAGGCCCGTCGAAGCGCCCGACGGCACGGCCGCGCGGCCGAGCGCACCGCCGCGCAGACGCACGTCCACTTCGATCGTCGGGTTTCCGCGCGAGTCAATTATCTCGCGCGCGCGGATTGTCTCGATCTCGTTTGCCACCATCGATTAAATTCCGACTCCTTATCCTGACGCAGCTCGCGGACTCGCCTGCGCGGCTCCGCTAAGGCTCCGCCTAGTGTCTAACGCATCATGTTCATGATTGCGCCCGGATTTTGATACTCCTTGATATTGTTGTACTGCGGCTTCACCGCCGCATCGACGGTCCAGCTGCGATGGTTGGGGCCGGCGGTGAAGCCGAACGCCGCGTGATTCGTCGTCACGTCCCAGATTTGCACCATCCCGCCGCCCGCCCACGACTGCATCCCATAGGGCGGGAGCATTGCGGGCGTCAGACTTTCGACGATGATCTTGGCGAAATTGAGCTGATTGTCGTAGAGGTCCTGGGCCAACGGAGCGTAGGTGTTTGTGTCGATATACAGCACCCGCTTGCCGTAACAATAGCGCCCGCTGATCGCGGCGCGCGGCCGCACGTCGATCACCCACGTATCGCGCAACTCCCAGTCGCCCCATGAGGGCTTGGCCCACCCGAGCGGCATGTCGTAGTGGTCGGGAAAAGCGCCGTCATCGGTATTCATCTGGACGAGCGCGAGCAACTGCATCCGTTTGACAAACGTCGAATCGAAGTCGGCGATCCCGCCGTTCCATCCACCGCGGATGTCGTCGTGCGTGTAATCGGCAAAGGTGAAGATCTTCGAGCAATGCGCGGCGTCCGACAGTCGCAGCGAGCGGCGCAGTGACGGCACGAAGAGGAAATTATCCTCGATCCGCAGGTTGTCCTGATACAGCAGGACGAGATCGGTGGCGTAACGATATTGCTCCGGCTCGTCGACGTCGATCCACTCGCCGAGCCAGGCCCCGCCCGACTCTGCCTCCGTGCGCGGCACGCCCGGTTCCCAATTGTAAGCGAGTTGGCGCACGTCGTAGCCGAGTTTCCAGCAGAACGTATCGGCCAGCCGGTCCATGTTGCAGACGGTCAGCGGCGTGCCGGAATCGTCGAAGCCCGCGATCAGATGCGGCTGAATGCGGTAGTTGAGATTGGTCAGGATTTTCTGCCCCTTGTTCGGATCGTCAGGAATCGGAAAGGGCACGCCGGCGACGTAATTCTTCAAGACCCAGCGGCCGTCAGCCTGCTTTTCGATACGCGTCTGATCGCCGTATTTCTCCGAGTCCTCGACAAACGGGGTAGGCAGGGGATAGACCGTCGTCGCGGCGACCTTGATTTGCGCGTCAGCGGGCATTTTCCAGAACCACTTGCCCTGCCACAGACCAATTTCGCCCACCGTCATGTACTGCTGATAGGCCGACCAATTCGACGAGTTGATTACCGTGCCCGGCGGAATCGAGCCGGCGGGCGCCGCTACGGCTGCGGATTCCGCACCGGCAGCAGCGTCGCTATCAGGTGCGCTCTCGTCGGGGACCTCGGTCGCCCCCGACGGAAGCCACGAGGGCACCGCCGCCGGCGACTCCTGCGCGTAAACGAATCGAGGCAATCCCAACGCGACGGCAATTGCGATCACCAGCGCAAGTCGCTCAGCTCTCATAGCGCGCTCGCCGTTCAGGGTTAATGGCGGAAATGCCTCACGCCGGTAAAGACCATCGCGAGACCGAGCCGATCGGCCGCAGCGATCACTTCGTCGTCGCGCGCCGAGCCGCCGGGCTGCGCGATCGCGGTGGCGCCGGCTTCGGCCGCCAGCGTCGGTCCATCGGGGAAGGGGAAGAGCGCTTCCGAGACCAGCACCGAACCGCGCAGCGCAACGCCAAGGCGCGCCGCCTTTTCGCGCGCCGCATATACCGGATCGATCCGCGAGGTCGCGCCGCCGCCGACCGCGAGTGTGCGATCAGCATTGACGAAAGCGATCGCATTGGACTTGATATGCTTGCAAACCCGGATCCCGAAATTCATCGCGTCGAGTTCGTCCTCCGAGGGCCTCCGCTGCGTGACCACTTTGCCCGCGCGCGCATCCTCGAGGCTCAGATCGGCGGTCTGCACCAGCAGGCCGCCGACGACTTTGCGCAGGTCGAGTTCGTCGCGTCTGATGCGCTCCGGATGACAGCGCATCAGGCGGCGGTTCTTCTTCTTGCGCAAGAAGTCGATCACCTCGGCGGGAAAATCCGGCCCGATCAAAACCTCCGTGAAGAGTTCGTCGACGGCGCGCGCGAATTCGAGGTCCCACGGCCGGTTCGCGATTATGATCCCGCCGAACGGCGAATCCGGATCGGTGGCGAAGGCCTTGTCCCACGCTGCCTTGAGGGTCGCGCCGACGCCCACGCCGCAGGGCGTGTTGTGTTTGAGAATCGCGACCACGGCTTCGCGATAGTCGCTGAAATCGGCCATCAGGTTGAGCGCCGAGCTGATATCGAAAACGTTGTTGAAGGAAAGCTCGCGGCCGTGCAATTGTTCGGCGACGCGATGAAAATCTCCATACAGCGCGCCGCGCTGATGAGGATTCTCGCCATAGCGCAGTGCCTGCGTGCGCTCCAGCGTGAGGCTGAAGCTCGCGCCCAGAGGCGCCGCCTCGTCGCCTGCCGCGCCGAGGTAGTTCGCGATCGCGCAGTCGTAAGCCGCGACCCGCGCGAAAGCCTTGCGCATTAGCCGCCAGCGGGTCGCCGCGCCGAGCGCGCCGTCGTTGCTTTCCAGCTCCGCGGCGAGCGCCGCATAGTCCCCCGGATCGACGACCACCGCTACGTCCGCGTAGTTCTTTGCCGCCGCCCGCACCATCGCCGGACCGCCGATATCGATATTTTCGATCGCCTCCTCGCGGCTCACATCGGCTTTCGCGACCGTATCCTCGAATGGATAGAAATTCACCACGACGAGGTCGATCGGCTGAAGCTGATGCTCCGCCATCTGTCGGCGATGCGCCGGTTGGTCGCGCCGCGCGAGGATGCCGCCGTGGATCTTTGGATGCAGCGTCTTGACGCGACCATCGAGAATCTCCGGAAAGCCCGTGAAATCCTCTACCGCCCGCACCTTGACCCCCGCGCCTTCGAGCGCCGCCTTGGTCCCGCCAGTCGAAATCAACTCGATCCCGTGACGCTCGAGTGTGCGCGCGAAATCAGCCAAGCCCGCCTTATCTGAAACGCCAAGCAGCGCGCGGCCGATTTTAATCTTGTCGGTGGGTTTGAGGTTGTCTGGGGACTTGATCTTGTCGGAAGACATGACCTTGTCGGAAGGCATGGGCGTCATCCTTTCAATTCAGATAGACCCGCGCAACGCGGCGGCCGACCGTGCAGAGCATCTCATATGAGATAGTCCGTGCGATGCGCGCGACATCGTTGACGCTCAGGATCGTCCCGCCACTGGTCCCCCACAGAATCACTTCGTCACCGACCCGCGCCTCCGCGACACCGGTCAGATCGACCATCGTCAAGTCCATGCAGATCGCGCCGACCACGGGTGCGCGCCGTCCCCGGATCAGCACTTCGCCGCCATGCTGCAAACCCCGTCGGTAGCCGTCGGCATAGCCCACCGGCAGCACCCCGATCGTGCTCGCGCGCGAGGTCGTGAACGTATGGCCATAGCTGACGCCGGTTGCGGCGGGCACCCGTTTGAGCTGCATCAGCCGCGTCTTGAAGGTCATCACCGGTGTCAGTTCGATCCGCTCGCGGACCGCCTGCACCGGCGGCAGGCCATAGAGCGCGAGCCCGGGGCGCATCAGATTCAGATGAGCATCCGGGCGCAGCACAATCGCCGCCGAGTTCGCGACGTGATTTACCGCCAGCGCGAATCCGGCCGCTCGCAGTCGTGCGATGGCGTCATGAAAAATCGCGAGCTGCCGGTCGGTCACCGGGCTGGCTGGATCGGCCGCGCTGGCGAGCAGCGTGAAAGCGCCCTCGAAGCACAGCGCGCGCGCCCGCTTCATCAGTGTGATCGCCGCATCGAGATCAGCCGGCAGGATCCCGAGGCGGGTCGCTCCCGTATCGAGCTTGAGATGAACCCGCAGGGCGCCGCGGCCGGCGCGAGCCGACGCCCGGTCGAGCGGCTCGATCAGCGCAGGATCGAAGATCGCCGCCGTCAGATCGAGTTCAGCAATCAGCTCGGCCTGCGCCGCGAAGAACCCGCCCAGCAGATAGAGCCGCTCGCGCACGCCGGCGGCGCGCAACTCGCGCGCCTCCTCGATCGTGGCGACGCCAAAATGCCCGCAACCCTGATCGCGCAGCACTCGCGCAGCCTCGACCGCGCCATGCCCGTAAGCGTCAGCCTTGACCACCGCCATGATGTTTGCGCCGTTGGTGTAGGCGGCGAGCGCGCGATAATTGGCGCGCAGCGCTGCCCGATCGATTTCGGCTACAGTCGGCCGCCCGCTGTCATCTCGCATCGTCGAAAAGTGCCCGCCCGTCGTCTGGACCATTTTTGACAAAATTTCGCACGCGGTGATATAAGGAATCCAGGCTGGGGGTGTGCGCAAGCACTGAGAACTCGCTCGAGAACCCCTTGAACCTGATCCGGATAATACCGGCGGAGGGAAGCCGACTTTGTGGAACGATCGTGTTCCACCGGGGCCGCTTCCCAGAAAATTCTGAGAAACGGCCTCATGGCATCCAACACCGACAGCTTCCAAGTCGTGCTCAACGGCGAGCCCCACGCGGTTGCCGATGATGCGCGGCTGACCGCCCTCTTCGACCACTTGAACCTGCGGCGCGGCCGTGTTGCCGTGGAAATAAATCAAGTCGTGATACCCAAAGCTGACTGGGACGCCGTCGTGCTCCGGCCCGGCGATAAGGTTGAGATCGTGAACTTTGTCGGCGGCGGGTGAATTGCCCTGCGAGGCTGAAATGAACAATGACTCTTTTGAGTTGGCGGGCCGCATCTATCAATCGCGGCTGATCGTCGGGACCGGTAAGTACCGCGACTTCGCGGAAACCAAGGCTGCCATCGAGGCGAGCGGCGCCGAAATTGTCACGGTAGCCGTGCGCCGCGTGAATATCACCGACGCCAGCAAGGAAAACCTGCTCGATTATATTGATCCTTCGCGCTATCAAATCCTGCCCAACACCGCGGGCTGTTACACTGTCGAAGAAGCTGTGCGAACCTGCCGGCTGGCGCGCGAGGCGGGGGTGGGCGACCTCGTCAAGCTCGAGGTAATCGGCGATCAGCAGACCCTCTTTCCCGACGTTCCGGCGACGCTCGAGGCGGCAAAGATTCTGGTCAAGGAAGGCTTCAAGGTGTTGCCCTACATTACCGACGATCCGGTCGCCTGTCTGCGGCTTGCCGAAATCGGTTGCGCGGCCGTGATGCCGTTAGCCGCGCCGATCGGCTCGGGCATGGGTATCCGCAATCCCTACAATCTCCGCATTATTCTCGAGCAGGCGCGCGTGCCAGTGATTGTTGACGCCGGCGTCGGCACGGCGTCGGACGCGGTCGAAGCGATGGAGCTCGGATGCGACGGACTGCTGGTGAATTCCGCGATCGCGGCCGCGAAAGATCCGATCGCGATGGCGCGGGCGGTCCGCCTGGGAGTGGAGGCTGGGCGGCTGGCGTATCGCGCGGGTCGCATCGAGATGAAGCTCTATGCGACCGCGTCGAGTCCGCTGAGCGGCATGATTCGCTAGTTGCCGTTTCACTCGCGCAAGCCAGTTTGTCATTCTGAGAGAAGGCTCGCTAGGCGAAGTGAGGCTTGGCGAATGCAGCCGAACAGGCGAGTCTGCGAGCTGTGTTAAGAATCCTCATTGCGAAGAATCCCGGATATCTACACCTCGCAGACTTGTGTTCCAACTCTACCTGATCACTGATCGCAAGCTGGCGGCGCGCCATGGCGGGCTGCGTGCGATAGTGGAGGCGGCGCTGCGCGCCGCCTCCACTATCGCGTCCCCGGGCGCTGTCGCCGTCCAGTTACGTGAGAAAGACCTCGACGCGCATGAGCTCTACGAGTTGGCGCGCGCGCTGCGCGAACTATGCTCGCGCTATGGCGCTCCGCTGCTCGTCAACGATCGCCTCGATGTTGTGATGGCCGCAGAGGCCGACGGTGTGCATTTGCCGGCGAACTCGTTCGCCGTCGCAGATGCACGCCGCCTCCTCGGACCGTCGCGCCTGATAGGCGTCTCGACGCACCACGCCGGCGAGGTCGTGGCGGCCGCTCATGCGGGCGCCGACTTCACGGTTTTCGGGCCGGTCTACTCACCGCTGTCAAAGCCCGCGGCCGGCGCGGGACGCGGCGTCGCGGCGCTCTTCGCCGCTGCCCACGCGGGCGCTCCGATGCCCGTGTATGCGCTCGGCGGCATTACCACCGAGCGCATAGACAGATGGGCGGGGGTGGCCGCTCCAGGGAGCGACCGCCCCCGCGGAGCCGCCGTCATTGGTGCGGTCTTCGGTGCCGAAGACCCGGCCACCGCGACCATTGCATTGCTGCGCGCCCTCTCAGCCGCGCATTAGCATCGGTACCTGGGCGGACGCTAGCCTCGGCATTACTGCACTTTGTGCGGTCGGATTTCACCGCTTAGATAAAGAAAGAGTGTCCAGAAGCTCCGCGACCACGGGACGATCATGACGCCCGCGCCGACTGCCGCCAATGAAGCCACGATTATCTGTGCCGTGGCGGAACAGTCGAACATGACGAGCAGCGCCCAGGCGGCGAGCGCCCCCGCCAGCGCCGCGCTGTAGTTAATCACGGCCGGGCCGATCCATTCCCCTTCGTTGCTCCAGAAGGTCACGCTGCATCGCGGACACGTCTGGTTCATTTGAAACAGCGAACGCGAGATCGCGCCGCGTCCGCATACCGGGCATCGTCGCGCCAGCGCCAACCTGACGAAGCCGAAACCGGAGCGCGCAGCCGCAGGACCTCTGCGTTCGGCGGCGGACCTCTCGAAGTCCTGCCACGCCATTCCGATCATCAGAAATGCGGCGATAAGGGTTAGCAGAACGAGAATCCCGACGGCGGCGAGAATGCTGAGTGCGATCTTCTCGTTGACCGTCATAATCCCAGTCCGAGGGTTTTAGAAATGACCGGGCTCGCGCTCCTTACGATTGTCGCGTTCAATCTGCAAGGTGATGTGATGGATGTTGAATTGGCTTTCGATTAACTCCGTCATGTCAGTGAGCACGCGATCTTGATCGCCCGCCCCCGCCACAACGGCGTGCGCTGAGAGGGCTAGCTGATGGCTGGCCAGCGACCAGACGTGCAGATCGTGAATCTCTTCAGCGCCGGCGACTGCGAGCAAGCCTTCGCGCAGCCGCTCCAGATCGATATGCGCCGGTGTCGATTCCATCAGGATGTCCACGCCGTCGCGGATTAAACCCCACGACCCATAAATAATCAGGCCGCCGATCAGGAAGCTGACGAGCGGATCGGCCGCGCGCCAGCCGGTGAAATAGGTGATCGCGCCCGCAGTCACCACGCCGGCGCATCCGATCAAGTCGGAGATGACATGGATCAGTACCGCGCGCACGGCGAGATTCGCGTGGCCGTCGCGACTCGTCCCAAAAGTAAGCCACGCGGAGATGCTGTTGACCACAATCCCGACTGCCCCGATCGCTATAACCACCGCGGCCCGAACGTGCGGCGGATCGCGCAGGCGTTGCGCCGCTTCGAACCAGATAAATGCGACCAGCATCCACAGGAATAGCCCGTTGAACAAAGCGCCCAGGATTTCCGCACGCAGGTAGCCGTAGCTCTTGTCCGAATTGGCCGGGCGCGCCGAAATCCACAGCGTGAAGAGACTCATGCACAGCGCGGCAATATCGGTGAGCATGTGGATCGCGTCGGTCATCAGGGCGAGACTGTTGGCGTAAAAGCCGCCAGTCAATTCGGTGGCGAAATAGACGATCGTGATCGTCAATACGATGCGGATTCGGCCACTGTCGCTGCCAGCTTCGAGACGATGGTCGTGCGCGTCTTTCACGGGTTTGCTGTCGGATTGTTGGTCGTCGCGCCGGCCGTTTGATGGCGCGCGTTCGCTTAATCGTATTCGATCAGCGCCGCGCAATTGAGCGGTGCGAGGCGCTGGCGGCCACCGAGCGCCTTCAGCTCGATCACGAAGGCGCAGCCCGCGACTTCGGCGCCAAGCTGCGTGACCAGCCGGACGGCTGCCTGTGCGGTGCCGCCGGTGGCCAGAAGATCGTCAACTATCAGCACGCGTGAACGCTCGGCGAAGCTGTCCTGATGCATCTGCAGCGACGCGCTCCCGTATTCAAGCTCGTAACTCTCCGACAGGGTGCTGAAAGGCAGTTTGCCGGGTTTGCGTGCGATCGTGAGGCCGACTCCGAGGCGGTAGGCGACCGGTGCGCCAACGATAAAACCGCGCGATTCGATCCCCACCACGCGATCAATCTTGCCCAGCCAGGGTTCGGCGATCCGGTCAATCAGCGCGGCCAGTCCCTCGGCGTCGCCGATCAGCGGCGTGATATCTCGAAACAGGATTCCGGGCTGAGGAAAGTCCGGAATGTTACGGACGAGCTGCTTGAGTTCTTCGGCGGACAACATGCTGCGCGGCGCTCCCTTGCGCTAGAGATGCATTCACTATTTGACTTCCCGACCGAGCCAACGCACGGCCGATCAGGTCAACCAAAATACTAGGAGCCGCCGTTGCGGGCAAAGCTGATCCCGCTGGCGGGTCCCGGCGCCGGCAGATAAGCGAGCGGGTTCTGCGGATGATTGTGATAGCGGACCTCGAAGTGCAGGTTGGGACCGGAGGCGCGGCCGCTCGCGCCCAGCTCGGCGATCTCGCGTCCCTTGCCGATGCGCTCGCCCTCACTCACGAGGTTGCGCCGATTGTGCCCGTACACCGTTATGTAGGCGTCCACATGTTGCACAATTACGACATTGCCATAGCCATGCAGTCGTCCGGAGAAGACCACACGGCCGTCGTCGGCAGCGCATACGGGAGTTCCAGCGGGCGCCGCGATATCGACCCCATCGTGCATCACCCCGTTGCGCATTCCGAACGGCGATGAGACCACGCCCGCTAATACTGGCCACGCAAATTGTCGATCGGCAGGCGCAACCGACCAGGGATCACTGAAACCTAACGCCGATGCCTCAGACATCCGGCCAGGGATCACCAAAACCTCGCCAACGTAGAGGTTTTCTGGACGAGTCAGATGGTTTACTGCGATTAGACGATCGGGGCTGACCCCGTACTCATGCGCGATATGGTAAATGGTTTCGCCGCGACTGACGGTATGAGTGCCGCCGGTACCGATTGCGCTGGCCGCGGACGCGGTTACCTCCGCAGGAGCACCGCATCCGGCAAGTGCGATCAGGATGCCGAGACCAAGCGCGGCCAAGCTCAGCCGCGCAAGATGCAACTTCCTTCTTTCCGCCACCTCACCACCGCAGCAAAGCTCACACTCGGAGCCTCCGCAGCCGCGCTCCTCCGACCAAGAATCTTAACGCAGCTCGCAGACTTCTGACGTTGACCGCGCCTCGCAGACTCGGCCGCCCCCTGTGCTCGCTGCGCGCGGCAGTCGCGCTCCGCTAGTGTTCAGATTGTAGCTCTGCTCGCTAAGCAGCGGTAGCTGGACGGTTCATGTTGCGTTCAGCGCCCAATCTCCCGCTAAAGCATTTTCCGAATGGCTCGGCTAGAGTATTGCTTCAACGATGCCACCGCTTAAGGATTCAAATCCGACGCCTACTGCGCGCGGCCGCTTTATCATGGTTCGCCACGGTGAAAGCGAGGGCAACCGCGATCGTCACTTCACGCTGACGACGGAAACCCCGCTGACCGACCGGGGGCGCCAGCAGGCGCGGGAAGCCGGCCGGCGGATCGCGCTACGGTTCCGTCCCGAGCGGATCGTCTCGAGTCCGTTTGCGCGTGCGCGTCAGACCAGCGAGATCATCGCAGAAGAATTGCAGCTTCCGATCGAAATCGTCCACGACCTCCACGAGCGCGACCTCGGCTGCCTGAAGGGCCAATCATACGACTCCCTGCGTGAGATGGTGCGCACCGACCCGAATTATGATCCGGCCAACGGTTGGGCCTGGAAGCCCGACGGCGGCGAGAGCTACGAGGACGTGCGCCGCCGCGTGATGGTCGCGATGGCTGACTTGCGCGAGCGTTACGCCGCGCGCGAGATTGTGATTGTCAGCCACGGCGGCGTGATGCTCTCGGTGTGGGCGGATCTTGTCGGCGCCTGGCACGGCTCGCATCTGCCGCCGAACTGCGGGATCGTGCTGGTCGAGCACGATCGCGAGCGGATGTATCCGCCGAAGATCGTCACCGGCGCTGAGGAAGGCGAGCTCGGCTGACCCGCGCCGACCAGGGCTTCCAGCCACCGCTATTAAAGATCGCAGAGGAGAGAACCACGATGGCCGAAGAGCAAAGTCTCGATTGGGGCAAGGTGAAGGAATTCGCCGGCCTGATGACCAACGATCTTGGCGCGGCGATGCAGGGGGCGCTCAGTTACGTCGGCGACCGTCTCGGCATCTTCAAGACCTTGGCCAGCGCCGGCGCAGTGACCAGCGTCGAGCTCGCGGCGAAGACCGGACTCAACGAACGCTACCTCCGCGAATGGCTCGGGGCCATGACCGCGGCGAAATATATCAGCTACGACCCCGCCGGCAGCCGCTACTCGATGTCGCGCGAGCACGCAATGATTCTGGCCGACGAGACCTCACCATTCTTCATGGGCGGCTTCATGCAGATCGCCGCGCTGGAAGTCGGGATGGCGCCCAAGCTGCTCGAATCCTTCCGCACCGGTAAAGGTATCCCGCAAAGCGAATATCCGCCCGAAGTCTTCGAGGGAATCGAGCGCGGCTCGGCGCCGATGTATCGCCACTCGCTCGTGCGCAAGTGGATGCCTGCGATGCCGGAGGTGGTCGAGGCGCTGAACAACGGCGGGGTTGCGCTCGACGTCGGCTGCGGCAGTGGCCGCGCGGTGATCGCACTGGCGCAGGCCTACCCCAAGGCGAAGCTCTTCGGTTACGACGGCCATCCGGGATCGGTCGAGCGGGCGCGCGCCAACGCCGCGGCGGCCGGCGTTGCCGATCGCGTCGTTTTCGACGTAGTCGATTGCACGAAGCTGCCGGCGGAGAAATTCGACTTCATCGCAACTTTCGACGTGGTTCACGATTCGGTCGATCCGCTCGGCCTGCTGAAATCGATTCGTGCGGCGCTCAAACCCGGCGGTGCCTATTTGATGGTTGAGGTCAACGTCTCGAGCAATCCCGAGGACAACATCAACCCGATGGGCCGCATGATGTATTCGGCGAGCACGCTCTATTGCATGACTGTCTCGCTGGCGCACGGCGGCGCCGGAATCGGCGCGATGATGGGCGAGCCCAAAGCGCAGGAGCTAACGCAACAGGCCGGCTTCACCCGCTTCAAACGCTTGCCGGTCAAGGACGCGTTTTCGGTGCTCTACGAAATCCGCGCCTGAGCGATCAGCCGCGCTCGCTAATCGTCATCTGAAACCGCGGCGAGCAGAGATTTACTCCGGAACCTTCCCTGCGGGCGTCGCGGGCGCCTGCGGCGGAAGCCCAAATACTGGCGCGCCCGAGCCCGGCCGTTGGCCCATCGCGCCCGGGGCAGCTCCCATCGGCGGACGCGCGCCCATCATCCCCGGAGCCATCATCGGCATCTGCTGCTTGGTGTAACCCTTCGGCGGCTGGAAGGTATCGGCGGCCAGATTTTCTTCTGTGACTTTAGTGACGGTCATGTGAATCACCGTCGGCGGACGACCCGCCAGACGCTTGTTCATCTCTTCCATCTGCTGCGGGGTCAGGCCGGGCATCGACATGTGCGTCACTTTCATCGTGGTATCGATCTTGAGTGGGATGCCCGGTGGCGAATCGCTCATTAACGCCATCGGCGTGCCCTTGACTTTGTCGGCCATCGCTTTCTGAAAGTTAGTAAAGACTTGCGCGCCGGGGGCAGAGGACGAGAAGCAGCCAACGATGGTCATGTCGTTGCCGTTCATACTACCGGCGCCGGTATACTCATCGCAGGAATAACCGGCGAGAGTCTGCGTGCCGCCGGTTTTCTTGAAGGATATCGCCGTCGGGTTGGGTCCTTTCGGCATACCCTTGGACGGAAATGGCACTTCGACGTACATTTTGCGCGCGTCGCTTATCATCATCCGCATCCCCTGATCGAGGTCGATGATCAGCGACTGTTTGACGTCATCGATGACGGACTTCTGCTTGTTGCCTTGAACCATCACGACGATTTTGTGGGTGATCGGCGCGCCGCCGCCGCGGTCGCTGACCTGCTGCTCCTCGACGACGACGCCGGCTCGCGCGCTGGCCGCGAGCATCAGAATCCCGCAGAGCGCGGCGAAAAATTCCTTCATCAGATATCCCCTTCATGCGCACCGCGCATCTTAAGCAGATTTCGGCGGGCGCGCCGCGTGACGAGAGACTGCTTTTCAGCGACCACCCGATGGAGCGTCAGCCAGCCGAGACCGAACAGCACCCAAACCAGCTCTTTGAGCCGCCGTAAAAATCCGATCGCGAAACCGATCGCGGCCGGATAGCCCAAGAGCGCGAGTATCAGCGCCTTACCCCCCTCCTGACTGACCAGCTTGCCCGGTATCAGAAATGTCGCGCGCTCGAGCAAGAGTCCCAAGGCTTCGACGAGCACGGGCGTGGTCCAATTCAACGGCTGATGGAGCAACGTCAGGTATATCAGAATTTCGAGCGGACCCATGCTCCAGGCGAGCAGGTAACACAGGCACGAGAGCGCGAACCGTCCACGCTGGCGCGCGTAGAAATCGACCAGAATCGCGTCGGCTTCGGCGGCGGCCGCTTTCACTTCGGGGTCGGCCAGTTGCGGCACATTGAACCTGGCGGCGACCTTCCAGAGATGGGAGAAGGGCTGGCGCAATTGCACATAAAAAAAACCGCCCGCGAGCGCGACAGCGATCAGCAAACCGGCGATGATCGGCAAGAGCAGACGGTGATGCAGGTGAGCAGCAAACGGCAGCGCGGCGATGAGCGCCGCGCTGATGAAGCCGATCTGGCCGATCGCTTCCGCCAGCGACGCAATAATCACCGTCGCCAGCCCCACCGCCATCGTGAGTTTGCGCCGGACCGTCAGCGCCATCACAAATTGCCCGCCGAGTTGCGCCGAAGGCGTGACGTAGTCAATCGCCTCGCCCGCGACGCGCGCCATGAAGAGTTCACCGAGACCTAGCGCGGCCGGACAATCTGCAATCGCGACGCGCCATCCGAGCGTGTTGGCGAAGCGCGCGACGGCTTCGAGCGCGATCGTAAATAGCAGCCCCCAGCCAATCAGCCTGACGTATTCGAGAACCTGGCTCAGTCCAAAGCGCCGCAGAAACCAAGCATAAAACGCCAGCGCCAGCAGGATTATCAGGGTTTCAATGCGACGCATTTGTAGGGCGCGGCTGGCGAGCGCAACTGGAGTGCTCGCGGCATTCTTTCAGCCGCGATGGCCCCGCGCAAGGCGCGTTGTCGGCTTGATAGTGCCTCATGGAGGGGTTCAACATCAATTTTCTTTTTCGTGCTTGCCCGACTGCGCTATGCGGAATCACGCGGCTGACGCCGCAATTTTATTTCGCGAATGAAACCCCCAGCGGGTTCGGCGGAGCTATGTCGCGGCGTCCGGCCACTCCTTTGCTAAGGAGGAGAAATCAGATACCGCGCGCTAGGGTTGACTCGAAAACGGCTAGATTTTGCGAGCGGTGACAATATCGTAGGGACCGCCGGTGGGCGTAATACCGAGGAACCCGAAATCTGCGCCTTCGAGCAGCTTACGAAACTCGGCGGGCGTGCGCTCGCGGCCTCCTGGGGTCATAACCAGCATAGTCAGATCGATAAGATAGCGCAGCGCGGCTTCCACAGCGGGCTGCTCGGGAAGCACGCGTTCGAGTAGCAATAAAGTCGATGAGGGCGTCATCGCACGGTGACAGTTCCGCAGGATCTTCATCGCGTGGGTGTCGTCCCAATCGTGGAGGATGCTTTTGAGCACGTAGGCATCCCCGCCGGAAGGCACGGTCTCAAAAAAGTCACAACCAATAATCTCGCATCGATTGGCGACGCCGGCACGATTAAGGACCTCGGCGGCGCGGCTCACGACATGCGGGAGATCGGCGAGCTTTCCGCGCAAAGCGCCGTGCTGACGCAGCAGTGTCGCCAGCAAAGCGCCGTTCCCGCCGCCAACATCGACGAGCGTGCGAAACTGGGAAAAGTCATATGCGGCCAGAACGGCTGCCGACCCTAGCGTAGACAGTCCTTCCATTGCTTCGTCAAAAATTCTTGAGAAGTCGGGATGACGCTGCGAATACTCAAAGATGGACATCCCCCATGCGTGATCAAAGGCGGGCTCGGCTGTGCGGATGCTGTGTGGCAGATTTTCCCACGCTCGCCAAGTCGACGGGTCCGCAACAAATCGGACGGCGGAGCGCATCGAGCCGGGGAGATCGCTGCGAAGGAACTCAGCAATCGGGGCCAGCGTGAAGCGCTCCTCGGCGTCACCATTTAGTATCCCGAATGCGACGAGCGCGCGGAGCAGGCGGGCGAGGGCGTCGGGATGCGAGCCGGTTTTGCTGGCGAGTTCCTGCGCGGTCAGCGCCCCGTGGGTCAGGTAGTCGGCGAGGCCAAGGTCGGCGGCGACATACAGGGCTTGCGCGGCGACATAACCGTTAGCCATCCGGAAAAGCGCAACGGCATTTTGCGGGTCAGGATTGCTGTTCGACATATGTTCAAACCTTAAAGCGGATATGGATAATGTCGCCGTCGCGCATGACGTAGTCGCGGCCCTCGAGGCGCAGCTTGCCGGCTTCCTTGACCTTGGCGTCGGACCGCAGCACGGCGAAATCCTCGTAGCCGACGACCTCGGCGCGGATAAAGCCGCGCGCGATATCGCTGTGGATCCGTCCGGCCGCCTCCAGCGCGGAGGCTCCGCGCGGCAGCGGCCAGGCATGGGCCTCGGGCTCTCCCGCAGTATAAAAAGTCATCAGGCCGAGATGACGAAAGAGCGCCGTTATCAGGCGGTCGCGCGCCGGCGCAGCGAGCCCGGCCTCTGCGAGCATCTCGCGCTGGCTGACCGCGTCGAGCTCCCAAAGCTCAGCCTCAAAGGCCGCGGCCAGCCGCAAGAAATCGAGTCCGTGCTCAGTGACGATTTTCTGATCCGCAGGTGAGGACTCAGCCAGTGCGCGATCGACCTCGCAGTTGACCACCGCGAGTGCCGGCTTGCGTGAGACAAAGCCGAAGCTGGCAAAAGCCTGGAGTTCCTGCGCGGTCAATTCGAGCAGCCGCAAGGGCCGTCCGGCTTCGAGCCATTTGAGGCATTTGTCGAGCGCCGCGCGCTCGAAATCGGTCTGCCCCTTCTCTTTTTTGAGGCGCTCGCCCCGGCGCTCCGCCTGCTCATAATCGGCGAAGACCAATTCGGCCTCGACGCTGGCGACCGTCTCCGCCAGCGGCATCTGCTTGCCCGCAAACTCCGGCACGACGATCAGCAGGGCGTCGAGGTCGCGGATCAGTGGCAGCAGGCTCGGATCGAGCGCGGCGCCTTCCTTTTGCTCCTTCGGATTCGGCGCGAAGTCGAGGACGGTCAATTCGATCTCGACTTTCTTTTTCGACCCGTAGGTGACTTCGAGAAAATCGAGGCGCTCGTCGGCAACCTTGAGCTGTCCGGGGCGGGCGCGATTGCGCGCGTCCGCGTGCCCGGGCAGTGGAGCGAGTCCAGTAAGGGCATGAAACACCATCGATTTGCCGACGCCCCGCCCGCCGATAATTCCGGTCTTCACCTCATCACACTCCAATCACTGAATTTGACGTTAACGCAGATTGCCGGGGTCGAGACGATCCCGCAAATGATCGCCGAGGAAATTGAACGACATCACCGCGGCGGAGATGAAGAGGCCCGGGATCAGCACCCAGGGATAGTGCTCGATATTCTGCGGGTCCATCGCCTGCGACAGCAGATTCCCCCAACTTGACGCCGGCTCCTGAATACCCAGTCCCAGCAGCGACAGCGCGCTCTCGCCGAGGATATAGCCCGGAATCGCGAGCGAGGCGTTGATCGCGGCAAAGCCGAGCATCGAGGGAATCACGTGGCGGCGCAGAATCCGCATCCGCGAGCCGCCGAGCGCCCGTCCCGCATCGACGAACGGCGCCGTTCTGACGGCCGCCGCCATCCCGCGGATCACCCGCGCGAAGCCCGCCCAGCCGATGAAGGACATGATCGCGACGATCATGAAGAAGGTTGTGACGGTGCTCAGCCCCGAAGGGATCACGGCCGCCAGCGCGAGCAGGAAATAGAACTGCGGCAGCGACATCTCGATCTCGCACCAACGCATAATCAGGTTGTCGGTCCACCCGCCCATGTAGCCCGAGAAGGCGCCGACAAAAATGCCGAGCGAGAAGCTGATGAACACGCCGACCAGCCCGATACTCATGCTGACGCGTGCGCCATAGACGATGCGTGAAAAGAGGTCGCGACCAAGCCCTTCACTGCCGAGGATAAAAAACGGCATCGAGGCGTCGGCGGTGGTGAAGAGCCGGCCATCGTGAAAAAACCGGATGAAGGTTTTGCGGCTGTGATCCTCGGTGAAGCGCCGCGCCAGCGGATCGACCATCGTCAGCGGGTAGGCAAAGAAGAAACCGCGATCGCGATCGGCGCCGCGGCTGAGATGCAGCGTCATCGGCGGACAGTCGGGCAGATTGCGGTACTGATAGGCCGGGTCGTATGGCGCTATCACGGGCGAGGCCGCGGCGAAAAGATAGAAGATCAGGAGACAGATGATCGAGAGCCGCGCGGGCCAGCGCGCGACACCCCATTCCCGGCCGAGTCCCGCGATCAGGCCGTCGCGGGCTGGGGCTGGCTCGAAAGCGATTGGCTTGGGCAGGGCGCTCATTGTGACGCCAGGGTTGCGAAATCCACTCGCGGATCGACCGCGACGAGCGCGAGATCGGCAAGCAGATTCCCGAGCAGCAGCAGCACCGTGCCCATCAGCACTGAACCCATGACGAGCGGAACATCGAGCGAGCGCACGGCGTTGAGCAGCAGCAGGCCGAGGCCCTGCAGGTTCATGACGGACTCGACCAGCGCGGCGCCGCTCAACAGATCAGCCAGCGCATAGCCAGCCATCGTGACGAAGGGATTCAGCGCGTTGCGCAGCACGTGTATGTAAATCACGCGCGACTCGGGCAGACCCTTGGCGCGTGCCGTGCGGACAAAATCGGCGTTCTTGATTTCGAGGATCTGCGAGCGCATCAGGCGCATCAGGGAGGCCATCCCGGCCAGACCCAGGATCGCGGCGGGCAGAATCAGATGGTTGACGCGGTCGGCTAGCCGGTTCCAGGCATCGAGGTTCGCGTAATCGGGCGAGAAGCTGCCGCCTACCGGAAACCATCCGGTGCGCAGCGCGAAGTCCATCCCGAGAAAGGCCAGGAAAAAAGCCGGCACCGACATCCCGAGAAAGCTGAAAAAAGACAGCGTCCGATCGAGGATCGAGTTCTGCCGCATCGCGACGACGATACCGATCGGAATCGCGAGGGCCCACGAGAACAGCATGCTCGCGAGCGCCAGGATAACGGTGTTGAGGGCGCGTCCAGCGATCAGGCCGGTCACGTCCACGCGATAGGCGAGCGAGACGCCCAGATTCAGATGCGCGACCTCCCACAGCCAGCGGAAGTAGCGGATCAACAGCGGTTGATCGAGGCCGAACTCGGCCTCCATCTGATGAATCACCGCCGGTGAGATTTGTGGATTAAGCGCGAGCCCGGTGAGGAAATTGCCCGGCACCAGTGACATCGCGCAGAACGAGATGAAGGTGATCCCGAGAATCAGCGGGATCATCAGAAGGAGGCGTTTGAGCAAAAATCGAATCATCTTTCGCTTTGCTGTTCCAAATGACTATTCGACTGAGTATTGCCCACCTCAGTTGCGGAACTCGATATACTCGGGCTCGTAGAGCCCCCAGACAGTCGGGATATAATTCTCAAGCTGATTGCGGTAGGCGGCGAAGCGGCGTTGGCGCACGGTCTCGATAATCGGCAACTGGTCATGCAGGATTTGCTGAATTCGCCAATAGTATGGGGCACGTGCATGCGGATCCATTACCCGCGTGCCCTCGTCGAGCAGCCGATCGATCTCGGCTTCCCATGGCGTCGCGGGCTTGGGCTCCGACGGATTCCAGATATGCAGATTGCCGGAAGAGCGCAGAAAGTTGGCGCCGTTGTTGGGCTCGACCCCGCCGCCGCTAAAGCCCATCAGCATGCAATCCCAGTCAAAGCTTGATTCAATCCGTTTGACCAGCGTGATGAATTCCAGCGGGCGGTAGTTGACCTTGATGCCCAACTGTTCGAGATCCTGTTTGAAGATGACGCACATTTCGCCGCGCACCGATTCATCGCCGGTTGAAGTCGTGAGATCGAAGACCAGCGGATGGCCTTGCGGGTCGCCGCGCACGCCCGGCCGCAGCATCCGGTAACCAGCTTCGTCGAGCATCCGTCCAGCCAGGGCCAAATCATAGTCGTAATCCTTGAGGTTCGGGTTATAGAAGATTTTGTTCTCCGGCGAGATGTCGCTAACCGCCGGAATAGCCAGTCCGCGGAAACAGAGATTGATCATTCCCGCCTTATCGACCGCGTGGGCGAGCGCGCGCATGAAATTTATATCGGTGAACCAGCGGTAGCGCGGGTCGGTGACATTATTGTGAACGTACCGCCGTGGATTCCGGTTGAAGGCAAAGAATAGCGAACCGGTATCAATGCCGACGGGTTGGATCGTAATCCCGAGCGCCGCGGCTTGTTCGCGCAGGCTGAAGACCTCTTCGGGGCGCGGCGAGTAAGTGTCGGTCAGGCCGCCGACAAAGCGCAAGTACTGGGCATTGCGATCGGGCACGATCAGCAACGTCTGGCCGTGCAGGAGGGGTAGCGCGCGGCCGTCGGTGGCGCGCATCCAGTAGGACCGATAGCGGGCAAAAGCGATTTGCTGGCCCGGCACGTAACGGAGCATCTGGTAGGCGCCCAGCGAGACCAGCCGGTTGGCGGGAGTATCGATCCCCCAGGTGCGATTGAACTTGCCGGCGGCGAGCGCATCTTTGAGCGAGTGCTCGGGAATGATCGCAAAGCCGATGGAATTGAGCAGCGGCGCGAAGAGGCGCGGCAAGCGCATCACGACGGTGTAATCGTCGGGCGCCTCGGCTTTGATCGGCTGGCCGTCAACGGTCAGCACAAAACTTTCGCTGTTCGGTACGCGCGGATCGTAGATCACGCGCATCGTGAAGAGCACGTCGCGCGCGGTGAAGGGCACACCGTCGGACCATTTCACGTCGTGGCGCAGATGGAACGTGATCGTCTTGCCGCCGTCGCTCAGCTCCCATTTCTCCGCGAGGTCAGGCTCGATCAATGTGGTTTTTGGATCTTCTTTAGTCAGCCCTTCGAACAGATCGCCGATCGCTTCATTCGAAGCCCCGTCGGTGACCAGGACCGGGTTGAAGGTGTTGGGGTCGCTGGTCATCGAGTCATAGAGAATTTGCGCCGCAGCATGATTAATCGCCGGACGATTGACGCGGCATCCGGCGCTCAGCAGGGCGGCGAGCATCAGGATTGCGATCCCGGGAAACTGATAGGAACGCAAGTTCGTCTCAGCCGCGCGGCTCGGTAATCGAGTTGAAGCCGAGTCGCAATTCCCGGGTCTGCGGGCCGGGTGCCAATACGAAATCGGCGTCAGGAATCGCGCCGTCGATCAGCGGGCGCTCGTAGTGCAAATTCAGCGTGGTCGCCGAGGGTGCGAAGTTCGCGGCGATTGTGTAAGGAAAGCGCATCGCCCCGATATCGCGATAGTCGCTGTAACGCACTTCGTAGACTAGCGCACCGTCGGCCGCGATCTCACGCACCATCGCGAGGTCGCCGGCGGCGATCGCAATTTCGATCCGGCCGTCCTCTGCGCGCGAGTACTTGAGCAGCGTTGCGCCGTTATCCTCGCTGGAGGAAGTTGGCGCCGAATCGAGGGCCGCGTCGTCCGGTGGAAGTGCTAGCAGGAGGCGGACCGCCTGCGCCGGATTCAACGGGATGCGCGCGACCAGCTCGAGCGTCGCCGCGGTCGCCGCGCCGCGCGTGATCGTATTTTTCGACGGATCGAATACCGCTATCTCAGTCGGACCGGCGGCGACGACCAGAGCTATGCCCAACGGCGTCAGCGCCTCGACCCGCAAGCTCGACGGTCGCCGCACGGTAATCTGCTCGCGCGCCTTAAAGTGGCCGCCCGGGCCCATGTATTCCATAATTGCGGGAGTCTGCAACGCGGTCAGATTGCGCTCCCGCGCGTCGAGGATAGCGAGCTCCGCGCTGGCCGGAGCGGGCGCGGCAGCCGGAGTCGCTGACTGCGTGGCGCAAGCCGTAAGCAGCGTTACTGCGGCCGGCAGCGCAATCCAGGCGAAGCGATGAATCCTGACCCCGCGGCCCATCGAATCAGTGCGCGGCGCGTCGTTCCGTATCGCCGAGCGCCATCAGCTTGGCCTTGAGCCGCGTCGCCTGCTCGGCGTCCGCCGCCTTGACGAGAGCGTCCTCATACTGATGGCGGGCGTCGTCGGGTTTGCCAGCTTTGGCGTAGGCGTCGCCGAGATGCTCCGTGATGGTCGGGTCGCTACTGGTGAGATTGACCGCGCGTTCGAGTTCCTCTACCGCTTTGCGGTAATCGCCCTTCTGATAGTAAACCCAACCCAGGCTGTCCACGTAGAAACCGTCCTCAGGCTCGATCACGAGCGCGCGCTTGATCAGTTTTTCGGCCTCGTCGAGCCGCGCGCCGGATTCCGCGTAGGTATAACCTAGGTAATTCAGCGCCGCCGCGTTTTTGGGATTCAGCGCGATCGCCTGGCGCATCTCCGCCACCCCGAGGTCCTTTTGCTTGTTCTCGTCGTAGAGCGCGCCGAGGGTGAAGCGGAACTTGTCGTCGCGCGGATCGAGGCCGACCATTTTCTGGGCGAGCGCGATCGCGCTAGGGTAGTCTTTTTTCTCCTGATAGAGGCCGACCAGGAAGCCCATGATCTCGGTGTCATTGGGCTTAACCCGCAGCGCGTCGTTCAGTTTCGCAATCGCCTGATCGTATTCGCCCTGCTTGTCATAGATGTACGCCTGCTGCAGGCGCGCTTCGGGGAAGCGTTCGTCACTTTGCGGAATTTTGTCAAACTCGACGAGCGCCTGCTGGTACTCCTCGAGTTCCGTGTAAACCACTCCGAGGTAGTAGCGCACGCGGTAGTTGTCGGGCTCGGCGCCGAGCACCAGGTTGAATTCGGTCGCTGCCCGATCGAAGTCGCCGCGCTCGAAAAACAGCAGGCCGATCTTGGTGCGGGTGTCAGCCGGCGTGGTTTCGAGCTGCTCCTGGCGCTGCAGTTCCGCCAGCGCCGCTTCGAGCTTCGCGTCCCCGCCATAGAGATCGGCCAGGCGCTTGCGCGCCTCATCGTTATTGGGATCCGATTGCAGAATTTTGTGGTAGATATTGCTCGCTTCAGCGGGCCGGTTCTGCAACTCGCGCAAGACCGCGATGTCCATCAGCAGCAGTTGCGATTGTGGGCTCAGCGCCAGCGCTTTCTGATAGTAACGATCGGCGTCGTCATAACGCTTCGCCGCGAGCGTGACGCGGCCCGCATAGTAGTAGCCGAGAAACGACGACGGATCCTCGGCGATGAGCTGATTGAAGATCTGCTCGGCCTTGGCGTAGTCGCCATTCTTGGCCGCCAGCGTGCCCAGAAAAAGATAGGCCTCCTGCGTCTTCGGGGCCTGCTCGATCACCGTCTGATAGCGCGCGCGCGCCGCCTCGTCGTCGCCGAGCGCCGAGCTAATCCCAGCGTCGAGCAATTGCGCGCGCAGGTAGTTGGGATCAAGCTTGATTGCCGCATTGGTCTGCTCGAGCGCGTCCTTAAGGCGGCCTTCATGCACGTAGAGATCAGCGAGCTTCACCCGCAAGGCGGCGTTATTCGGGTCGTACTTGACCGCGGCCTCGTATTCGCGAAAAGCCTCTTGGTGATCGCCGTTCGCGGTCGCCATCTCAGCCTTCAGGTAAGCGCCCATTGCATAGGCTGACGCGGGAATATCCACTGCCGGTGCGGCGCCGAACGGATGCTGCCCGAGGCCGCCGCCCGGCGACGGTGGGCCGCCGAAGACGTGAAGCCCGGCGCATCCTGCGACGGTCGCCAGCGCGAGCGCGGCAGCTATCGATCTCCAGGGCGACTGCATTATCATTTTGCGGCCATGACCCACCGAGCCATAACCCCGTGACATGATCCGGAACACTATCGGTCGAACCTCTTGCGGCTCCTGCGACTACCGGCGGGAAATTCACCCGTCGCACCGCCGGAAGCATCTTATCAGTGTGGCGCGCCGCTTGCCTGCCGTGCAATCCCTGACCGGATGGCGGCAAAAGCTTGATCTGCCCAACACCCTCTGATGACGCTCGCCTCAACCTCCCAGCCGCAACTGCCCCATCGCATCGGCCTGCTCCCGCTGATCTGCCTCATCTATCTGGTCGTCAGCGGCGGCGCCTATGGGATCGAAGACGCTGTCGGCCTCGCCGGACCGCGGCTAACGCTGCTCCTGTGCGCAATAATCCCGCTCACCCTCAGCCTGCCGACAGCCCTGATGGCCGCGGAACTGACCGCTTTGATTCCATTCGAGGGCGGCTTTTACTTCTGGGTCAAGGAGGCGCTGGGACCGTTCGCCGGGTTCGCCGAGGTCTGGCTGACGCTGCTCTTCGCTGCGGTGGATACGGCGATCTATCCGGTCCTGTTCGCCACGTATCTGGCCTTTTTGATCCCGCTTGGCGCCGCCGGCCAGTTGGTCTTGGAGATCGCACTGGTCTGGTGCTCGGGACTCTTGAACCTGCTGGGCGTCCGCGTCGTCGGCAATAGCTCGATTATTCTTACAACTGCGCTGCTGGCACCATTCGTCGCGATGGTGCTCGTCGGCGCGCCGCACCTGATCCACTGGCGGATGCCCCTGGAGCCGCACGGTTCGCGCGACTTTCTCGCGGCGCTCGGCGGCGGCCTTACGGTCGTGATGTGGAATTACGGCGGATGGGAAAATCTCAGTGTCGTAGCCGGCGAAATCCAGGCGCCCCAGCGCAACTACCTGCGCGCGATCACGATCGCGATTCCGCTGGTCGCCCTCGGCTATCTTCTGCCGCTTGGCGTCACGCTCGCGGGCGCGAGCGCGGCGGCGCAGTGGCGCGCCGGATGGTTCGCCGCGGAGGGTGTTCGGCTGGGCGGCCCGCTTCTCGGGACGGCCATCAGCGTCGGCGGCGCTATCTCGGCCTTCGCGCTGTTCGAGGCCGCGATACTCTGGGTCTCGCGCCTGCCCTTCGTGCTGGCCGGCGAGGGTTATCTACCCCGCGCGCTGGCGGCAATGTCAGACAAGCGCGACGTCCCGGCGCGTTCGATCCTCGTCTGCTGCGTGGTTTTCACCCTGCTCGCGCCGCTTGGCTTCATGAATCTGGTGGTGCTCGACGTCTTTTTCTACATGCTGGCACTGGTCCTCGAAATGGCGGCGCTGATTCGGCTGCGCCGCCTGCAGCCGCAGCGCCGCGGACTCTTTGTGATCGGCGGCGGCAGGCTTGGACTCTACGTAGTCGCCGCCGCGCCGCTACTGACCTGGCTCGCGACCTTTGGCCTGATCGCCACCCACGGAGCGCGGCAGATCGATCTCATCGTCGCGCTCGCGATGGCCCTCGCGGTTCTGCCGGCCTACGCATTTCTGCGCCGCTATTATGGCGGCCCACTCCCGAAAAAGCCTCAGGACTTCGAGGTGGCGCGGGGCGGCGGATTGTAGACGTGAAAAAATGAAAAGGCTGCGATCACGAGTGCATGCGTGATTTTGCCTGACGCGATCAGCCCCTTGATTTGCGTCAGCGGCACGAGCGTTACTTCGGTCTCCTCCGAACCTTCTGGATCGGCGTGCGGACCGCCCACCGGGCGCACGTCGCGCGCGAAGAACGAGTAGCAGATGTTCGGCTGGATGGCCGGATTAGGATGCACCTTGCCCAGCGCGATTACCCGGCCGCCGTCGTAGCCGGTCTCCTCGACCATCTCCCGCCGCGCCGCGATCGCCGGCGTCCGATCTTCCGGATCAACCATCCCGCCCGGAATCTCAAGCGTAAACCCGCTGATACCGTGACGATACTGCCGCACCATCACCACCTCGCGCTTGGAGGTCAGCGGGATGATATTCACCCAGGCCGGCGCCTCAAGCACATAGAAGTGGCGATCACCGCGCGTCGGATGGCCCGATTTGCGCCGATGGAGATCGAAAATCGGCGTGCTGTAGACCTGCTCGCTGGCGAGCGTTTCCCAACGCCGAGCCTTCATCTCGCTAACGAAGGGCTTGTTACGGTTAGATTGTTCGCGTTCAAAAGAGCCGCCGGTATTCTATCGCGGGACAGCGATCCATTACGACCGTCAGTCCGGCCGCCCGCGCGCGCGCGGCCGCCCCCTGATGGACGACGCCGAGTTGGCCCCAGAGAATCCGCGCCCCTTTCCTGATCGCTTGTTCTGCAATCTCGGGCAAATTCGCCGGCCGCCGGAAGACGTCCACCATCTCGACCGCATCCGGAATCGATTCGAGGTCCGGGTAGCATCGTTCACCGAGTTCCGCCCGCAGGGCTTCGGGGGCGAGCTGCGGATTCACCGGAATTACGCGGAAACCGCGGCGCTTGAGCAGCATCGCGATATTCAAACTGTCGCGCTCCGGATTATCCGAGCATCCGACCACCGCGACGGTGGTGGGTTTGGCGAGAATCGCATGAATCTCGCTATCAGGCGGATTGTCGAACGTCATAACGGCCTCGTACGATTCATTATCGCTCAGATTTTGCGAAACCACGGATGGGCCGGGCTGAAATCATTGGACCAGTTCAAGCCTGTCACCAGACCGTTTTCAGCCGCCGCGTCGGCGTCAAATGAACGCTGCCAGTCGGCGACATAGATTCGTCGCGCGATCCGCCATTCGCCGCCGCGCCGCGCGAAGCGATCGAGGTAGCGCCCGCCAAAAATATCATGCACCGCGCGCCCGTCGCGCATCGCGATTCCGGCGGCGAGTCCGTAGCACTCGCCCTCCGCGACGTCACCGCTGACGCGCACCAGCGGACTCGCCGTCATATGCCAGCGGCGCACGAGGCTGTGTTCGACCTTCATCACTTCGACGCTGAACTGATCGCCGCGGCCCTTGAAGAAGCCGAAGTCGATCTCGGCGTCGGGCCAGAAGACCGTCTTCAGCGCATCGTCGTCGAGCCAGTCCAGCGCCCGGCTGTAGCGCTGCACCAGCTCGACGCAGGCCTGCTTGTCCAGAAGCTCTTGTAACGCCGCGCTTGAATTCTGCATCGGCATACCTCAGAGCCTATCCTTCCATCTCGCGCGCAGATGTCAAAGAGCCGCAGAGCTGGTGCAAAGGTTTCGCTGGTATCAAAAAAACAATGCTGTGGTACTGTTCTTTCGTAAGAAGCTCAGGTAGTTTGGCGGAAGCCACGTTGGACCGATTTAGCTAAAGGACGCGCGCATTTTCATTATGAAACCTCAATCGATGATTATCGCGATTGCGGCGCTTATCTTGACCGCAGCCGCCTCGGCGTCGGCGACACAATATCCCTATACCGATAGTGGCGGCAGCGTCAGCTCGACCGCGACCGAGTTGACCATCACAGGCGCGACCCTCGGGAGTCCCGCCGGCACGGTGACGATTTCGTGCCCGCTGGTCGCCTACTCGCCGATTTATTTCCCCTACTCCGAAGAGTGGACCTGTATTGGCGGCAGCCTGACGGCGCAATCGAATGACGGTACTACGAGCATCAGCGGGAGCTTCACGACGGGTCGTCTCACCCTCCAGGAGTTCACGTCTAGGGGCGCCACGACTTATGATTATGTGCTTTATGCCAACTTCTCGGGCTCGCAGACGATCAAGGGCGCTTCGACCGCGGTGCTTGGCGAGGTAATCGAGACGCTGGCGCCGCTAACGACGACGCTCGATCTGACCAGCGGAACGATCCAGAGCGGAACGATAGACATCAACCAGCAATATGAGCCGATCTATGTCGCCGACACGGGCAATAATCGCATCGTCCGGATGCTTGACATGCTGGGCTCGGGTTGGACCACCCTGGGCAAGGCTGGATCGGGGATTAATCAGTTCTCGGCGCCGTGGGGCATCGCAGTCGATTCCGCCGGCAAAATCTATGTAACCGACAGCACCAATTGCCGCATCGTCCGGATGGACAACATCAGCGGCAAAAACTGGACCTCGTATGGGACCTGCGGCGCGGGTACCGGCCAATTCTCCAGTCCAAAGGGGCTATGGGTCGATGCCAGCGGCATCTATATCGCCGACAGCGGCAACAACCGCGTGGTCTTCATGAGCGACCTTAGCGGGACCAACTTCACGGCGTTCGGCAGCCTCGGGAACGGCACGAATCAGTTTGACGATCCAAGCGGCGTTGCGCGCGATAGTGCGGGTAAGATTTACGTCGCCGACACAATCAATGGCCGCATCGTGCGGGTTGACGATTTGACCGGAACCAACTGGACGACGCTTTCGTCAATCTTCCCGATGTACGACGAACTGCTCGCGATCACACTCGATGCGGCATCGAGGATCTACGTCACCGACGATGAATTCGGCATCAGCGAGGTGATCCGCACTGATAATATCACCGGGGCGAATCCGGTTTATGTGGGGCTCGGCAACCCCAATTATCTGTATTACCCCTACGGCAGCTCGGCGGTATTTGTCGATCCTGACGGCGCCATCTACATCCCCGACACTGCAGATCGGATCATGCGTTTTTTTGACTTAACCGACAACGGCATCCTCATCCTTGGTACGTATGCCACCCCCGGAACCGGTGTCGGGATGTTTTCCAAACCGGAGGGGCTCTTCGTCGTGCCGAGCACGAGGAAAGGCGCGGTCGCGTCTGTCAGCCCGGCGAGCCTCAGTTTCCCGACGGAATTAGTTGGTTCGCCGAGTCCGGCCGAAAGCGCCACGCTGAGCAACATCGGGACTGGGCCATTGACCTTGACCGGCGTCGGCACCGCAACGGCGGATTTTCCGGCGACCAACAATTGCCCGACCACACTCCTCGCCGGCCAAAACTGTTCCGCGTCAGTCGTCTTTCAGCCGGTGGTCGGCGGCCTGCTGAAGGACTCGCTCAGTTTCACGACGGCCAAAAGTGCTGTGAAGGTAAGCGTACGAGGTAGTGGGGCGCTGGTCTCGCTCTCACCCAGTTACCTCGTTCTGTACGACGGCCAGAGTGGGGTGGTCACGATCACCAACCCGTTGACGACGACGGCCGGGATCACCTCGATCAAAGCAACCAAACCTTTCTTCCAGGTGGCGAATACCTGCGGCGCGAGTCTCGCGCCCGGCGCGAGTTGTTCCTACACGGTCGGATGGAACTATACGGGGTACGTGGTGCTCGGGGATGTCATCGTCACCGACGGTTCGGGCACGCCCCAATACGTGGGCATCACCGGCGAGTAAGCGGCCTCGAGCGCACCGGAGATCCATACGATCGCGCGAAATTAACTAGGCGGACGCGAGAATCCGATCGATCGTGCGCGGCACGAGCCGCATGATTTCATCGCGGCAGGCGGCGAAGACCGCGTCGCCCTGCTCGAAGGGATCCGCGATATCGCCCGCTTCATCGGCGAACTCGCGCAGCGTATAGACTTCGAGGCCGGCCGGCACGGCGAAGCGCTCATGCAGCTCGCGCGCCTGTGCTTGCGTCATCGCGATCACGAGATCTGCCTCTTCGAGGAGCTCGGGATGGCGCTTCAAATCAGTGGAAGTGGCCTCGTCGCCGATGTCGATCCCGACCTCGCGCAGCGCCATCCGCGTATCGAGCGAAACCAGCGCGCCGTCACGCGCATAGGGTGCGATACCGGCTGAGCGGATGCGCACCGCGTGGGTGGCGTCGTGCCGAGTCAGCTCGCGAACCATGAGATGTTCGGCCATCACGCTGCGCGCGGTGTTAGCCGCGCAAATGATCAGAACTGAACGAAAACGCGGCCGCTTAGACACTAGCGGAGCGCGGCTGCCGCGCGAAGCGAGCAGGCGAGTCTGCGAGCTGCGTCAAAATTCTGAAGTCGCGCGCCAGTCGATCAAAGTCAGACTTTTCCCGACAGAACCTCGCCGAGATTCTCTTTCTTGGTCACCCCAGTCGCGAGTTCCTTTTTGACACGCGCGCCGAGTTCTGCAGGATCCCAGAACCTGAGTGGCCCGCTCTGGGTGATCTTGGCCACGCTATGCCATCCGCGCATCAGCCAGACGTTGCCGAGCCCGACGCGAAAGATTTCACCATGACAGTCTTTGGCGTCGTCGCTGCCCAGCCACGCCACTAGCGGGGCCACGTGGGCCGGGCTGAACATGTCTACTTCGCCGGTCTTGGGCGTTGGCATTGTCGCCGCGGTCTGCGGCGTCGCGTCGATCGTCAGGCGGGTGCGGGCGACCGGCGCGATCGCATTGATCGCGACGCCGTAGCGCGCCATCTCGCGATCCATGATGATCGCCATCGTCGCCACGGCGGCTTTCGCGGTACCGTAATTGGCCTGTCCGGCATTGCCGAGCAAGCCCGAATCCGAGCTCGTGTTAATCAGCCGGCCGTTGAGCAGATTGCCCGCCTTATGCTGCTCGCGCCAATAGTTGCAGGCGTGGCGCGCCATGTTGAAGGTGCCCTTCAGATGAACGCCGATGACGGCGTCAAAGTCATCTTCGTTCATGTTGAAGATCATGCGGTCGCGCAGGATGCCGGCGTTGTTGACCACGACGTTGAGCTTGCCGAAGTTGTCGATTGCGCATTCGAGGATGCGCTTGGAGGACTTGAAGTCTGTGACGCTCTCGAAGTTCGCGACCGCCTCGCCGCCGCCCGCGCGGATTTCCTTGACGACGTCCTCGGCGGGCGAACGCGATTGGCCGGTGCCGTCGAAATGGCCGCCCAGATCGTTGACGACGACCTTCGCGCCCTGCTTGGCCATCTGCAGCGCCTCTTCGCGCCCGATTCCGCGGCCCGCGCCCGTGATTACAACAACTTTGCCCTCGAGTAATGCCATCGCGCCTGTTCCTCTCCCGTTACGGCCTGTGACGCCGTGATCTGTCTGCGTGGTTGTGGATAGACTCTGACGATGATCAAAGTCAAGCTCCGACACTAAAACGCGCTAAGGCGAGGAGCGCCGCAATTGCCACACTCCTCGCCCATTGATGGCGCATGCTCCCGATCACAGTGGTCGCACTTCGCGATTCCCACTACGCTCGGGAGTTGTCCTATTGCGCGTTGGCGATCAGCGCCACACGGCTCTTCGCGATTGCGCTCTGCAATGAAGAGTTGTCGAGGTCCGACGGGTAGAGCTCGAGATAATGTGTCCCGGCGTTGGCCGCCAAGTTCATCGCCGCGGGCAAGCCGCCGCCCAGCGCCGCGACCGTCTGATAGCCCGTCGTAATTTGGTTCGCATAACTGGTCTCAGTCGGCCACGCCTGTCCGTAACCCACGAGTCCATCGTTCTGCAACGCGAACTGCGCGCCATAAGCTGCTACCCCATCGGCAATTATATCCAGCGTCGCCTGACTATCCTGTCCGGCATCGTACTTACCTGGGGTGAAAACCAGGCCGTTATCGTCGATCGGCGGAAAGCCTCCCATGTCCATCGTCGCCACCAGGGTCTTGGTCGGAAAGGCGCTCTGAAAGGCCGCGGCGATCTGTCGCCACGCCGCTTCAACCTGCAAGCGTGTGTAGCCGGCGGCTTGCCAGTTAGCTACATCATTGTAACCGGTGCAGCTCGTTTTACCGTTGTGGATCGCCTGGTTCACGCCGAACGGCACCGAGGTCTCTTCGTCGACCGAATTCAAGCCCGAGATTTTGACGCCAGTGACGGTGGCATTGGCGCTGTAGCGCGCGCCCAGGGCTTCCACGAAAGCCGTCCATTTCTCGATGAACACGGGATCCCAAGGCACCGGGATCTTTGTTACCGAGCACATCTTCGGACCCCAAGGCTGAGACCACACAAAGCTGAACGCTTGCGCCCTTTGAGCGAACAGCCAGCTCGGGGCCAGATAGCCTCCGACCACGTCGATCGTGACGCTTTTGCCGGCGCCGGCCGCCTGCGCGATCATATTATCCAGTGGCGCCCAGGCGTAAACGCCGTCCGCGGTCTCGATCGCGTTCCACGCGAACTTCAAGGCCACCCCGTCGATATTGTTGTTGGTCAGTACTGACGAGGTGATAAACCACTGAGTCCCGTGGGCTCTTGACCACTGCGAATAGATCGAATTATAGGCGTAAATGCCTTTTACTTCAGACGTTTGCGCCGCGGCGATCGATGAACCGAGTCCACTACTCAACAGAACGGCGAAAAACAGACGAATCGCGGAATCTCTCATTTTGACAATTACCTTTGCAATAGCTTTGCAAAGGAAGCCTTAGCGCAACGGTCATGCCGCTTTGACGTTGCGCCGATCTAACTGAAAAAGCTGTTCAGGCGATGAGGTCCGCTTCACGATCAGAGATTGTCGTGCCGGAAGCGTGCTTGAGGCCGGTGTCCGAAACCCGCGGCGACGGTCGCGATTCGTGACGGCCGGTTCGCGCCTCGCGTTGCAACTTCGTGGAGATGTTCGAGGGCCGGAGCTCTTGCGCTACGACCTGGACCGCAGTTACGGGTCAGGCGTTTCGGGATAATTCGCGACCGGGATCGACAAAGGCCGCCCCGGCGCTGCCGCCTGATGGGCATCGTCTAAGCTGACGCGGGAAGCTGTCCGGAGGCCTCGAAGCCTTTAGGACTTGCGGCTGTCGAAATAGGACCCCTGGTCAAGGTCTTGGATCAGATCCCGCTGCGCCGGACGCCATCCCACGCGCTTCCGGGTAAGGCTGCTGGACGTGGGATTGTCCATCGCAATGAAGTTCGTCAGCCAGCCGAAATGGTCTCCTGCCCTGGCGCTCGGCACCGAGACCACCGGCACGTTCAAATGCCTGCCGATGGCGATTGCGATGTCGCGAAGTGCCACCCCCTCCTCAGCTACCGCGTGAAGCCTCGAACCAGCTGGCGCGCTCTCCAGCGCCAGCCGATAGAGCACCGCCGCATCCAATCGATGCACTGCCGGCCAGCGGTTGAATCCCTCACCCACATAGCCCGAGACGGCCTTCTCGCGGGCAAAATTGATCAGGCCTGGGACAAAGCCGCGATCGCCGTCCCCATGGACCGACGGGGGAAGGCGCACGACGGAGGCGCGCACGCCACGCGACGCCATTGACAGAGTGGTTTCCTCCGAGGCGACGCGGGGCGCCGCGCTCGATGCCGGATCAGGCCCGTCGTCTTCAGTGCCTAGACGATTGGGCGCCAGAAGCGCGGTACCGGAGGTGACCACGAGGGGGCGATCGGAACCGGCGAGCGCTAGGCCCAGCGTCTCAATGGCGCGCCGATCCGTTTCGGCTGCAGCCAAGTAGAGGGAGGAGAAGTCGCGGACTGAGTTGTCAGACAAGAAGTCGTGGACGAATGCGGCGTGGATCACGCCGTCCGATGCCTCTGCTCCACGCTTCAGGCTATCAGGATCATCGAGAGCGCCACGATGCACCTCGGCCCCGACGGCCTTGAGAGATGCAGCGGCCGCATCCGAGCGGGCAAGGCCGAGAACTCGGTGCCCCGCACCAATCAGTTCGCTCACGATGGCCGAGCCGATGAACCCGGTCGCGCCGGTGACAAAAACCCGCATGAGAGTCCTCTTCAGTTCGCTGAGGGGATAATATGAATCCTCGCAGCTATCAATCGCGAGTCGCCACCAAATCGATTAAGGTCTCTTCGCGATCGGCGGGCGGCGTTATCCCAAACCAGCGTTCCATGATCGCGAAGTCCGCGCGACTCCACCACAAATAAGGATACGAAATCGCCTGCGCATCAATTGTGAAGCCGGCCGCGCGAAGCATCGTGAGATATTCCGGCGCGGTGCGTTGCACCTCCATCGGATGGCGGAAGAGCAGGCGAATGATCCACGAACGGATATACCGGCGGGTCGATTCGGCAAATAACAGCACGCCGTCACGCTTGAGCACGCGATGAAATTCGCGCAGCGCACTCTGTTGATCGACCAGGTGATGAAACGTCTGATGGCAGAACAGCAGATCGACCGATTGGTCGGGAATCGGCAGCGCGGCGCTTGAGGCTCGCTTGAATTCCACCGCGAGTTCGTGGCGATGTGCTTCCGCCCGCGCACTCGCGAGCATCTCCCGGTCAATGTCGACGCCGATCATCCGCACCGGCCGGAAGCGCTCATTGAGCAGTTTGAACGAACGTCCGTGGCCGCAGCCGACATCGACGATCACAGGATAAGAAGCACGTCGATTTTCGATCAGACCGTCGAGTTCTGCGAGCGCGGGTTGCAGCACATGGCGGGTCCAAATCTCAGTGCCGAGAAACCATAAGCCGAAGCGGGATTCCGCCACGTGAAGCCGCGCCCGCCCTTCGTCGCGGGCGGCGGCGTCAAGGCTCTGCAGTGATCGCTTTGCGCCTGGCGCACTCACTCGGGATTCATCTCGGGAGCGGTCGGCACCGGCAGTCGAAAGCCAAAGCGGTAGGCCAGCGACAGTGCGAAGAACGCAGCTTTGAACGCGAGCAAAGGCGGTGAATATCGCCAGCTCGGTTGCAGGTTGCCCGCCAGGATCGAAACCAGCCCGGCGCGCATCCGAAAACGGTTGCTCGGCGCCATGAACATATCGCGCAATACCGGATGGTTGATGCGGTAAATCAGCCACGAGATCTTGTTCAGCGCTTGCCGCATGCGCCGTTCGGCCTTGCGCGCGAGCGCCAGCCCGGCGCGTGGATTGTCGAGCCAGCGCAGCGCCACGGCGGCGCCGCTCTCGCCCGCCGTCATCGCCAGCAGGACGCCGGTGGAAAACACCGGATCGACGAAGGCGAAGGCGTCGCCCATCAGGAAGTAACCCTCTCCGCACGCCGACCGCGCGCAGTACGAATAGTTTCCCGTCGCCGTCACTTCCGAGACCAGCTCGGCCCGCCGCATCCGCGGGCCGACCATCCGGCTGTTCCGCAGCTTCTCGAAGAAAAAATCCCCCATCGTACCACGGCGAGTTTTGAAGGCCGCCTGATCGCCGACGAACCCGACGCTCATGATGCCGCCGGGTAGCGGGATTACCCAGAACCATCCGTCGCTGGCCAAGTGAATGCTGATCGACCCGGCCAATCGGCCGCCGCGCGGCTCCACCATGCGGAAATGCGCGAACACCGCGGCCGTGGAGTTCCGCTTGTCCGCTTCCAGCAGCCGGAACTTGGTCGCCAGAAAAGCGTCGCGCCCGGAGGCGTCGAGCACCAGCTTGGGGCTGAAAAGCTGCATACCATTCGAGTTCCGGGCCGACACTCGCGCCCGCGCGCCGCCGGCGCCGAAGGTCACATCTGCGACCGCAGTGTGCTCGTAGGTGCGGACGCCCTTGCCGCGTGCATTAGCGAATAGCGCTTGATCGAAATCTGCGCGTTTGACCTGGTAACTATAAGTGTATTCGCGATCGAGCCCGGTCGCGAAGTTGAATTCCACGCTCCGGCCGGTCTCGTCCGAAATGAATTCAGCGCCCGGTTTCAACACGCCCATGCCGGCGATTTCTTCGAGCATCCCGAGCCGCTCAAGCGCGGCAAGATTGCGCGGCAGCAGCGATTCGCCGATATGGAAGCGCGGATGCGCCTCCTTCTCGAGCAAAACCACGTCCTTGCCGGCAGCCGCGATCAGTGCGGCAGCGGTCGAGCCGCACGGTCCTCCTCCGATAATCAAAACATCGCACGGCTCGCCCGCGGGCGAAGGGCTAATCGCGGTCGTGCCCGAGTTGATTATGGCCACTGGGGCTTGGTAGCCTCCGTCAACGAAATGTTACCCGAGTCTTCGCAGCGGAGGAGCTGAAGCGACGATGTTTCGACGCAGCTTGTTCATGGGTCTGGCCTTGATGACGCTAGCCGCGAGCGCCGCGGCGCGCAACGATGCGTACACTTTGAATAATGCGGACGTTGTCAATGATCCGGCGTTCAAACAGCTCGGCAGTGATGTAGCGCTCTATTTTGCCGATCAGACGGCGCCGAAAGCCGCGCAGAACCTTGGTGACGCTGTTGCCAAGAATATCGCCAAGAAGCGCGGCGAATCCGATCAGCAATGGTGCCAGGCGGCGGCAATCGGCGCTTTGTCTGAACTGCGCAACGAGGCCACCACCAGAGGCGGTAACGCGGTCATCAATATCCACAGCTTTTATCATGAGGCTCCGATCGCAGACAAAACCAAGTACGAGTGTCACGCGGGCGGCACCGGCGGGCACGTCGAGCTGCAAGGAACAATCGTCAAGCTCGCCAAATAACACTAGTGGAGCGCGGCTGCCGCGCGGCTCAGTGAAGGACAAGACTCCGCCGGCCGCGGCGTCAAGCATGAAAACGCCGCGCGAAGTGTCCGATCTTTCCGCGCCAGGGTTCATCGTCGCGGTCTATCTTTCAGCCCCTCCCCCTACCTTTATCTCCGATGCTGATGTAAATTTCAGCCGGAATCGTTGAAGACGCCAAAACCATGCTGTCAGTTTTGGAAGACGCCGAAGCTGCCGCGGAAGTTGCAGTGATGACCGTTGCGGCGGTCAAGGCGTTCCCGGCGACACGCTTCCGCGTCGCCGACTGGATGGCTTACGCGCTCGGGCTGGAGACCCGCGAAGCTTGGCGCGCCTGGGCGCGCGGCTTGGGAAATCCCGAACCGGATAACGCACGAACCGCGGCAACCTTGCCGCCGATGCTGCGCCGGCGCATCAGCAAGGTTGGCCAGATGGCCTTTCGCGCGAGCTATGCGCTTTCCGAGCAGCGGACGGCCCGTCTGGTCTTCTGTTCGCGCCACGGCGAGCTTGATCGGACGCTGCGGGTTCTGCGTTCGCTGATCGCGAGCGAGCAGATGTCGCCCACAGACTTCACGCTTTCCGTCCACAATGCGCTCGCGGGCCTGCTCTCGATCATCTGGGGCAACACCGCCGGGCATACCGCGATCGCCGCGGGCGCGGATAGTTTTGCTTACGGCCTGATGGAGGCCGTCGCCTCCCTGCAGGCTGAATCCGGCGCTCCCGTGATGCTGGTTTATTTTGACGACCTCGTGCCTCCGCCGTATGACGAGATCGCTGACAGCGTCGACAACTGCCTTGCCCTCGCGCTTCTGCTCGAGCCGCCGCGCGACGACGGCGACGATTTGATGTTCGCGTTCGAGTCGCACGCGAGCGCGCCGGTGCAGCTCTCGGCGAGCGCGCAGGCGCTCGATTTCCTCAGCTTCATGCTCTCAGGCGAGCGCGAACGCAGCTTTGTCGGGGAGCGCGCGCAGTGGCGCTGGCGGCGTTGTGCTTAGCCGTGGCTTCTACCTGTGGCGCCTCTGCTGGACCGCGATAGCGTTTGCCTTACTTGGGCTCGGCGGCTTCGTCCTTGCGATTGCGGTGATTCCCCTCGCTACCTTGTCCATACGCGACGAGCAGGCCCGCAGCCGGCGCGCGCAAGCCGTCATCCGCGCGAGCCTGCGCCTTTACCTCGCGATACTGCGCGCACTGGGCGTGCTGAAACTCGAGACCGTCGGCGGCGAGAAACTCTCAGCCTGTCGCGGCAGTCTGATAGTCGCTAATCACCCGACGCTGATCGATATCGTCCTGCTGATGGCGATGGTGCCGGAAGCGAAGTGCATCGTGAAGCCCGAGCTCTTCCGCAACCCCCTGCTGCGCGAGGCGGTGCGCGCCGCGGGTTACATTCGCAACGACGACGAACCTGAGGTATTGATCGAGAAGTGTCGCGAGATCTTGGTGGCCGGCAGTAATCTCATCGTGTTTCCCGAAGGCACCCGCTCCGTACCGGGTCAGTCGATCCACTTTCAAAGAGGCTTCGCGCACATCGCGACGCTGACTGGCGCAACCTTGCTGCCCGTTACCATCACGTGCGAACCCGTGACGTTGATCAAGGGCGAGCCGTTCTACAAAATCCCCCGGTCACGCCCCAACTTTCGCCTCGAAGTCGCCGAGGAGATCGACCCGGGACGCTTTCTGGGGACCCAATCACGCGCGCGCAGCGCACGCAGTCTCGTCGCGTATTTGCAAGCGGACTACTGTGCGAGGTTAGTTTCTGGTGCGAGGTTAAATCATGGCTGACCTCGAACACGAGCTGAAAGAGCTCATCGTCAGCGCCCTTGACCTCGAGGATCTCTCCCCCGACGACATCGACAGCGACGAACCCTTGTTCGTAACCGGTCTCGGACTTGACTCCATCGACGGCCTGGAGCTCGGCGTCGCGATCCGCAGGAAGTACGGACTGAAGGTGCAGGGCTCGAAGGAACAAATCCGCGCGATCTTCCAGACCGTGCGCACCATCGCGCAATATCTGGCGGATCAGGAATCTCATTAATGGTCTCTAAGGATGAGATTGCGGCGCTGTTGTCGAAATATCTGCAGGAACTGTTCGACTTGCCGCCGGAAAAGCTCACGCTGGATGCGCGCCTAGCTGAGGACCTCGACCTCGACAGCATCGACGCGGTCGACATAATGGTCAAGCTGCAGGAATATACCGGCCGCAAAATCTCGTCGTCTGAATTCAAGACCGCACGCACCATCGGGGATGTCGTCGACAGGATCTATGCGCAGGTGAACCATGGCGCGCGCCCTTGATCTTGCCCGGTTTGCGATCGGCGTCGCCTATCCATTCCTGATCTACTTCGGCCTGGAGATTTTTCCGCCGCGGATGCTCGCAGCCGCGAGGTTGGCGCGGCGGGTGGTCCCTCAACGCCTTCGAGGCCCGGCGTGAGCCTCGTCGCATTAGCCGATCTGCTGGCCGGCGCGCGTCCCGAGAGCCACTGCGTTGCGATCCAAAATGGCCGCCCAATCACGTTGGCGCGCCTGCGTGCGGACATCTGCCACAACGCCGATCGCCTTGCCGCCGACGGCATCCGGCGCGGCGCCGTCGTCGCCGAAGATGGCTACTGGTTCCTCGTCGGCCTCCTTGCGCTGATCAAAATTGGCGCCGAGGTCATGCTGCCGCCGAACGCGCAAGCCGGCGCCTTGCGCCGCCTCGCCGGCGAGGTCGACGTCTTGCTGACTGCTGCAGAGCCGATCGAGCTTGGCAACCAGGTCGCGTTGCAAGCCGGCCCGGCCGCCGTCGCGCCCTTTGCTTTCGATACCGTCGCCGGCCGAATCGAGTTTTTTACCTCCGGTTCGACTGGCGAGATGAAGCGTGTCGCGAGGTCGCTGACGCGGTTGGAGCGCGAGGCCGCGGTGCTTGAACAGATGTGGGGTGGGGAGCTCGGCGATGTTCCAGTTCTCGGCACCGTCACGCATCAGCATGTATTCGGCATGACCTTTCGCATCGTCTGGCCGCTGGTGGCGGGACGACCATTCCACGCAGAATTTCACGTCGCCTGGGAGCCGCTGACGGCCCAATTGAACGGCCCCGCAATGGTAGTCACGAGTCCGGCGCAACTGACGCGCCTGGGCGGCCTCCCGCCGCTCGCTGCAGCCCAGCGTCCGCGGCTAATCATTACCGCGGGCGCGCCGTTGCCGCCTGCCGCCGCGCGTGAAGCTACGGCGATCTTCGGATGCGCGCCCACCGAAATCTTCGGCAGCACCGAAGCCGGCGTTATCGCCTGGCGGCGCGAGGTGGCGGAACCCGTGCTCTGGCAGCCGTTACCCTCGGTCGAGGTTGCTGCCGATGCCGACGGCGTTCTGCTGCTGCGCTCCCCGCACGCATCCGGCGACGGCTGGGCTCAACAGGCCGACAGAATTGCGTTTGCGGCCGATGGACGTTTCCGCCTCGAAGGGCGAATCGATCGCGTGCTAAAGATTGAAGGCAAGCGGGTCAGCCTCCAGCGCCTCGAGCGTGAGCTCGCCGCGCTCCCATGGGTCGAGGAAGCCGCGGTGGCCGGCCTCGGCGAGCACGACGCCTATCTGGGCGCGGTCGTGAGGCTCTCGGCCATGGGCGCTGCCGAGCTCGAGCGGCTCGGCAAATTTCGCTTCGAGCGGATGCTGCGATGGGAGCTCTCCTCGACCGAGGATCCCGCAGTACTCCCGCGGCGCTGGCGATTTGTCAATTCGATGCCGATGGATGGGCTGGGCAAGCGCCGGGTTCGAGACGTGGTGGCGTTGCTGGAGCAGAACCTGTGAGCGCGGCGTCGCCGCCCGCCGTGCAAGCGGAGCCGAAGCATCCCGAAATCACCGAGGTCGTACGATCCGGAGATCTGGTCGAGATGCGGCTGGCCATACCCGAGGCGCTGCCGTACTTTCGCGGACACTTTCCAGGCTTCGCGATTCTTCCGGGCGTGGTTCACCTGGATTGGGCGATCTACTATGCACGCCAGTCCTTTGTGCTTGGTGCGGGCGCTCCGGCGACTGTCCAGATCAAATTCATAAGGCCGATCCGGCCCGATCATCGCGTCACCCTGACACTCAAATACGCGCCCGCGCGCAACCGCGTTCAGTTCGATTATAGCGACGTTGACGGCCCCTGCTCATCCGGGCGAATCGGTTTCACCATCGCATGACATTCAAGTGTTGCGCGATTATTCCGAGCTACAACCACAGCAAAATGGTTGGCGAGCTAGTGCGGCGCCTGCGCGAGCTCGAGCTGCCGGTTTTTATCATCGACGACGGCAGTGATGCGCCCACCCGCGCCGTGCTTGCTGCGCTGCACGCGCCGGTCTGCGGGGTGACCGTCTATCGTCTCGACGCCAATCGCGGCAAAGGCGCCGCCGTCATGCAGGGTTTTGAGCTCGCGCGCGCGGCCGGGTTTACCCATGCATTGCAGATCGACGCCGACGGGCAACACGATCTCGCGAAGCTCCCCGAGTTCCTCGCGCTTGGCGCAGCCCATCCGGAGGCCTTGATTGCGGGAGCTCCCACGCTCGATGCGTCCACCCCGCGCGTGAGGCGCATCGGCCGCTCGATCACTCACTTCTGGGTCGGCGTCGAAACGCTGACGCTACATCCGGTTGATACGATGTGCGGTCTGCGCCTCTATCCGCTCGACCGCGTGGCGAGGCTCTATACGACTCATCGGCTCGGCCGCCGGATGGATTTCGATATTGAGATTTTCGTCCGCTTGATCTGGGACGGTGTCCAGATTTTTCTGGTTCCGGTGCGGGTGGCGTATCCCCCGGACAACACCTCGAACTTTGCCATGGTCCACGACAACTGGCTAATCACTGTGATGCACACGCGGTTAGTGCTTGCGATACCGTGGCGGCTGCGGCAGATTTTGCGCAATCGCCGGCGGCCCATTGGCCAGCCGCGCCACTGGGCTGCGCTCGCGGAACGCGGGGCCTCCTGGGGCCTCAGTGTCTTGGCGCTGTTCTATCGCCTGACCGGACGCTGGGGATGCACCGTCGCGGTCGTTCCGGTCGCGCTTTATTGCCATCTGACCGGAACCGAACAGCGTCGCGCTTCGCGCGAGTTTCTCCGCCGCGCCTACCGGGCAAAGGGCATCGACTACCATCCTGGACTGTTTGCAACCTTCAGGCACTCGTTCGGGTTCGCGCGCAAAACCGTCGACACCTTCGCGGCGTGGGTTGGCGGTATAGATCCGGCAGCCGTGGTTGTGAGAGATAAGAGAACGCTGGATGACGTCACGGCGGGCGGACAGGGTATCCTGCTGATCGTCTCGCACCTGGGCAATATCGAGCTCAGCCGCGCGCTGCTCAATGACGCGCAACGATCACGCATCAAAATCCTGGTGCACACGGTTCACGCCGAAAACTTTGCGCGTATTCTGCGCCAGTTCCGACCCGAAGCGATGGCTGACACGATCCAGGTGACAGAGATAAATCCCGGGGCGATGATCGCACTTGAGGAGGCTATCGCGCGCGGCGACTGGGTGGCGATCGCGGGCGACCGCACTCCCGTGCGCAGCGATGAACGCATCGTCATGGCGCCTTTTCTCGGCCGCGACGCGCCCTTTCCCCAAGGCCCCTACGTCCTGGCCCACCTGCTCGAATGTCCCGTCTATCTCATGTTTTGTCTCCGCCAGGAGGGCGGCTATGTCCTGTACTTTGAAATCTTTGCCGAGCGCATAACGCTGCCGCGCCGCGACCGCCACTTGTCAATTGCAATGTGGGCGGCGCGCTATGCCGCGCGGCTCGAGAGCTTCTGCTCGATCGATCCGTTTCAGTGGTATAACTTTTTTGACTTCTGGCAGCAGCCGCCCGCGCCGGAAAAGCCGGCGACGCCATGATCTCCGCCGAGGTCGTCATTCGCATTCAGTTCTACGACCTCGATCCGATGCGCGTCGTCTGGCACGGCAATTACCCGCGCCTGCTCGAACAGGCGCGCGCCGCCTTGTTCGAGAAAATCTCTTTCGGCTACCGCGAGATGTCCGAAAGCAATTTCACCTGGCCGATTGTCGACCTCCGCATCAAGTACATCCGCGCAATCAATCCGCTCCAGACCATCAAGGTGACGGCGACCTTGGTCGAATACGAGAATCGTCTCAAGATTGACTACCTCATTACTGACAACGCGACCGATGAGATTCTGACCAGAGCGCATACGGTACAGGTGACAGTTGATCGCGCGAGCAACGAACTGTGCTTTGAAACGCCGGCGGCGCTGGTGGAAAAAGTGCGGCGCGCGTTGTGATTCGAATTCCGGCGCGATCGTTCATCGTGACGGTCGCGATGCTCGCGCTCGCCACTGCGGGCCGTGCGCAATTCATCGCCGGACCGAGGTTGGCGCCCGGGCAGACCCTGCGCGGGCGCTTCGTCCAGACGCGGCGTCTGATCGGGCTGCCGTCCCCGCTGACCAGTGACGGCAGCTTCGTCCTCGCACCCGGCCGCGGACTTATCTGGCGGCTCGAACACCCGCTCCAAACCACCACCGTGATAACGCCCAGCGGCATCCGGCAGCTCATCAACGGCAGCCAGGTGCAACAGATCGAGGCGGCAAAAGTCCCCTTCATCGCCAGCTTTTATGACATGCTTGGCGGCACGTTGGCCGGAGACCTGGCGGCTCTGCGGCGTGACTTCGCGATCAAAACCATCGGCGATCGCAACTCCTGGAACACCGTTCTGACGCCAATCCGTCCCGACGATCCGGTCGCCGCGATGCTCGCATCGATCGTTATTACCGGCGGCAAAATGGTCGATAGTGTCAGCATCACGCGCGCGAACGGCGATACCGAACGGTTGACCTTTCTGCAGCAGACCATTTCGAGTCTTCCCCTCAGTAGTGACGACCAGCGCTTGCTGAGTAATCAGGAAATCCAGCCGGCCGGCTGAGCATGAAGATCGCGGCGTACGCCTGGGCTCTGCTGGTCGCCGTCGCGGGTATCACGCTGCTGCTGCAACTGCGTCGCGGCGTCGAGCTGCAGACCGACATGACCGCGCTCCTGCCGGTCGAGGAACGCGACCCGTTCGTGCACCTGGCAAAAGACCGCGTCAGCAATATGTTATCGCAACGCGTTTTTATTCTTGTCGGCGATCGCGATCGCGCCAACGCCCGCGCCGCCGGTGCGACTCTGGCGCGGACTCTCGAAGACTCCGGCCTGACGAAATCGGTGGCCTATCATATAAATTCCGGCCGTCTGAAAACGCTCGGCGCGATCTATTTCCCCTATCGCGGCGGGCTGCTCAGCGACGCCGATCGCGCGCGCCTGCAAGACAATCAAGCCGCGCAAATTGTCGAGCGCGCGCTCGCCAGCGTCTACGGGCCGTCGTCAATCGCGGATGCCAATCTCTTGCGCCGCGATCCGTTCCTGCTGCTGCCCGAATTCCTTAGCAATCTGCCGATGCCCGAGGGGCGGCTCGCCCCGGATGACGGAGTGCTGACGACGCGCGCCGGCGCGACGACCTGGACCCTGTTGGTCGCGCAACTCAACGGCCGGGTCTACTCAGGCGCCTTCCAGGATCGTTTCATTGCGAAGTTGGACGCGGCCGTGCAAAGACTGCGCGCGACCTTGCCGCATTTGCAGGTCCTGCGCGTCGGCGCGATCTTCTACGCTCACGATGGCGCGAGCCGCGCCACCCGCGAAACCACCCGCCTGAGTATCGTCTCCCTCATCGGCACGATCGTCCTGGTCCTGAGTGTTTTCCGCGCGCTGCGGCCCTTATGGCTGACCCTGCTCGCGATCGCGGTCGGCGTGGTCTGCGCCTTCGCGGTATGCCTCGCAATCTTCGGCGGCCTTCACGTCGCCGCGCTTTTGATCGGCGTCAGCTTGATCGGAATCGCGATCGACTACTGCCTGCAGTACGTCTCCGCACGCTTCGGCGCCGATGCCGGCCCCCCGCGCGAGCGCTTGTGCCGCGTGCTGCCCGGCATCACTCTCGGAGTCGCCACGACCCTCATCGGTTATGCGACCCTGATGCTCGCGCCCTTTCCAGGATTGCGCCAGCTCGCGGTTTTCTCTGCGATCGGGCTGATCGGTTCTTTCATCACGGTCGTCTTGTGGCTGCCGCGGCTTGATAGCCCCGAGCCGCTGATCCACGGCGCGCGCATTCTCGGCATCGCGAATCAACTCTGGACGTTTTGGGAAGAGGCGCGCTATCGCCCTTGGCGCTTGAGCCTGGTTGCGCTGATTGGAATTGGCGCGATGCTGGGCGCCGCCAGGCTTCGCGTCGATGACGATGTGCGGCATCAGCAGACGCTCGCGCCCGGGCTGCGCGATCAGGAGGCGCGAATTCGCGGTCTCACCGGAATTACCGGAGGAACTGAATTCCTTCTCGTGAGCGCGCCGGATCTTGAGGGCGCCTTGCAGGCCGAAGAGGGTTTGCAAACGCGTCTCACCGCAGCCATGCAGGACGGCGCACTTCGCGGTTTTCAAGCGCTCGCGCAGTTCTTCCCTTCGGTCGCCCGTCAACGCCAGAACCGCGCCCTGGTGCGCGACAAGCTGATGCGCCCCTACCTGATGTCGTTTTACCAACGTCTCGGCATGACCGGCGCCGCACAAGCCGACACCGGCGCCGCCGGATTCCTTACCCCCGACGCCATCCCGGATGATTCGCCCCTCGCCTTCCTGCGCAACCTGAGCGTCGACTCAAAGGGCGCCACGCAGGTCGTGATCCTCACCGGTGTCACGCGGCCCGATGAGATTCGCGATCTATTCGCGGCTATACCCGGCGTCCGTTTCGTCGATCCGGCCGGGGATGTCACGCGACTTCTCGGCGAGTATCGCCGGCGCGCGATCCTCCTCATCGCGGTCTCCGTGCTGCTGATGATGCCGATCCTGATTTGGCGCTACGGTTTACGCGGCAGTCTCGACGTTACGCTGCCGCCGGCTATCGCGGTGCTCGCAACACCGCCGCTCCTGGCGTTGGTGGGGGTGAGCTTTACCTTCTTTAACGCGATGGCGCTCGTGCTGGTAGTGTCGATCGGCTTCGACTACGCGGTCTTCTGTCGCGAGACCGTGCCCTCACGCCGTTCAGTCACGATGCTCGGCGTATGGCTCGCGATGATGACGACGCTGCTGTCCTTCGGCTTGCTGGTCTTGAGCAGTACCTATGCCGTGCATGCGTTTGGCGCGACCATCCTGGTCGGAACAACTTTGGCTTTCGCTTTCTCTCCACTGGCGGGCACGCGCGTTAAAAATCGTCCAATCCGTGCGGTCGAGGCCGACGGATGAGCACGACGCCCGCGCGGTTATTGTTGATCGTTCTCACAATCTCCCTCGCGGCGTGCGCCACCCATAAGCCCGCGAGTCGCACTAACGTCACAATCGCACCAGGACTCGAATTCGCCATGCCCACCGGCCGCGAACTCGGCTATTCGGTCGAGGCCACGCAACTCATCACCGCCCATTTCCACGATCAGGTGCAGGTGTTCCAGGCCTACGTCAGTGTATCGCCCGAAAAAATCACCATGATTGCGCTCGATCCGCTTGGCGGCCGCGCACTCACTATCACTGCAACCGATGAGGCGCTCACTTTCGCGGCGGCGCCGACGGCGCCCGCGGCGCTCCGCCCCGGAAACATTCTCGCCGATCTCGCGATCGTCTATTGGCCCGCACCGGCGGTTCGCCGCGCTTTGGCGGGCAGCTCCGCCTCGTTGGATGACGATCAGAGCGGGCGCACGATCATCCTCGACGGCCGTGTCGTGGTGCAGGTCACCTATGAAGCGCCGCATGAAAACACCTGGACAAAACTCGCGCATCTGCACAATCTCGAATACGGTTATGAGCTCGATCTGCAGTCGGCGGTGACCGGACCATGAAGCTCCATCTGAACGCGCTCGGAGTGATCAATCCGCTCGGTCGCAGCAAGCACGAGGTCGCCCGCAATCTTTTCGCAGGGTCGCGCACAGGCCTGATTAGTCGCAACGAGTTGCTCCCTGATCGATCGGTTCGCGTAGGAGTAGTATCGGGGCCGCTACCCGAATTGCCGGCGCGACTCGCGCCGCTTGATTGCCGCAACAATCGCCTCGCCCTGGCAGCCATTGGTCAGATCGAAAATGACATTAGAGCCATCGCCGCGCGCGTCGGCCCCCATCGCGTGGCAGTGGTGATGGGCACCAGCACCTCGGGAATTGCCGACGGGGAAGCTGCCCTTCTCCAGCGCATTACGAAAGGCGAGTGGCCGGAAGAATTCCGCTACAGCCGTCAGGAGATTGGTAATCTCGCCGGCTGCGTCGCCGCCTATCTCGAGCTCAGCGGCCCGGCCTATACCGTCGCGACCGCCTGTTCGTCGAGCGCGAAAGTCTTCGCCTCGGCGCAGCGCTTGATCGCAGCCGGACTGTGCGACGCCGCGGTAGTTGGCGGCGCCGACACGCTCTGCCGCATGACGCTCGGCGGCTTCGATTCGCTTGAACTGCTGGCCAAAGATTATTGTAATCCCTTCAGCCGCAACCGTGACGGCATCAATATCGGCGAAGGCGCCGCGGTGTTTTTGATGACGACCGAGGAATCTGCGGTATCGCTGCTCGGCGTGGGCGAAAGCTCGGATGCCTACCATGTCAGCTCCCCTCATCCTGAGGGCGAGGGCGCCGCGCTCGCGATGACCCGTGCGCTTGAAGCTGCCCATCTGCGGCCCGAGCAGATCGATTACATCAATTTGCATGGCACCGCGACCGCACTCAACGACGCGATGGAGGCGCGCGCGATCAACCGAATCTTCAGCGAGCGAACGCCGTGCAGCTCAACCAAATCGATAACCGGTCACCTGCTGGGCGCCGCCGGTGCAAACGAGGCCGCCTTCCTGTGGCTGATGCTCGACGCGGGCTTCGCGAGCGGTTGCGTACCGCCACACGTCTGGGACGGCGAGATCGACCCGGCAATACCCCGGCTTAATCTGGTCCCGCCACAGTTTCATCTTGGACATTCAACGCGGCGCGCCGCGCTCAGCAATTCATTTGCTTTTGGCGGCAGCAATGCGAGCCTCGTGCTGGGACGAGGTTGGTGAAGCGATGCGCGAGTGTCCCTATGCGATCGAAGCTTTGCTGATGCATCGGCCGCCGATGCTCCTGCTCGAGCGGGTCGTCGGCTATCAGGAAGGCCACCTCGTCGCACGCGCTACAGTCGACGAATCGAGCTTGTTTCTCACCCCGCAAGGCGTACCGGGTCATATTGCGATTGAATACATGGCGCAAGCCTGCGCGGCTTACGCCGGGATCACTGCCCTCGAGGCCGGCGAGCCGGTCAAAATTGGCTTCTTGATCGGCGCGCGAGAGTGCCGTGTGCTGAGACCGTGGTTCCGCCTCGGCGATCAGCTACTGATTTCGGCATCGATCGTTTTTCTGGATGAGCAGATGGCGGTTTTCGATTGCAACGTCGAGATTAATGGCCAGCTCGCGGCTGATGCGCGGCTCAGCGTTTATCAGCCAGATGGCGATTCGTTGGCCTCGATGAGGACAGGCGAAGGATGAGTCGAAGCATCCTCGTTACCGGATCGAGCAAGGGGATTGGGCGCGCGATCGCGCAGCGCCTCGCCCGTGAAGCCTTTACTGTGATTGTGCATTACCACCGCGATCGTGAAGGCGCGGAGCAGACCCTAAAAGGCATCTGCGAGAATGGCGGGATTGGCAGAATCATGCACTTCGACCTTGCCGATCGACGGGAGTGTCGCGAACAGATCGAAGCCGACATCGCTGAACATGGCGCTTACTACGGCGTGGTCCTCAATGCGGGTATCGCGCGCGACAACGCCTTCCCGGCCCTCGAAGATGAGGATTGGGACAGTGTCGTCGATACTGACCTGGGCGGTTTTTACAACGTCCTGCGCCCGATCGTGATGCCGATGGTATCGGCGCGGCGCGGCGGCCGCATAGTATCGATTGCGTCGGTTTCCGGCATCATGGGAAATCGTGGTCAGGTCAATTACAGCGCGGCCAAAGCCGGCATAATCGGCGCCACCAAGGCGCTCGCGATCGAGTTGGCGAAGCGCAACATCACCGTCAATTGCGTCGCCCCCGGCCTGATCGAAACGCAGATGCTTGAGGGCGCACCGCTCGATGAAGTGCTCGGAGCAATACCGATGCGCCGCGTCGGCCGGCCCGAAGAAGTGGCCGCCGCAGTGAGTTTTCTCTGCTCGGATGACGCGAGCTACGTTACGCGCCAGGTGATCTCGGTCAACGGCGGAATGGCATGAGGCGGCGGGTAGTTGTCACCGGGATGGGCGGCGTGACCGCGCTGGGTGAGGATTGGCCGGCGATCCGTGCAAGCTTCACCACTGGGAAGACCGCGGTGCGGCGCATGCCCGAATGGGATCGCTTTCAAAATCTGCATACACGCCTCGCTGCGCCGATCGATGGTTTCGACGTCTCCCGCCGCTACGATCGCAAGCAGTTGCGCACGATGGGTCCGGTGTCGCGCATGGCGGTGTATGCTACCGAACGCGCAGTCGCTGATGCCGGACTCGCCGGCGATCCGTCGCTAAGGCAGGGGCGCGCTGGTATCGCCTATGGCTCGTCGTTCGGCAGCCCGGAGGCGCTCCGCGGCTTCGCGGAATTGATGATGAACGGCAGCTCCAACAATCTGACCGGCACGAACTATTTGCAGTTGATGAGTCAGACCGCCGCAATCAACATCGGACTCTTTTTCGGCATCAGCGGACGCATAATGCCCACCTCGAGCGGTTGCACCTCGGGCAGCCAGGCGATTGGCTACGGCGCCGAGGCGATCCGCTATGGCATGCAGGATATGATGATAGTTGGCGGGGCAGACGAGCTCAGCGTCCTCGGCGCTGCGGTCTTCGACACCCTCTTCGCGACCAGCACGCGCAACGACGCGCCCGAAACCACCCCTCAGCCGTTCGATCGCGATCGCGATGGGCTGGTGATCGGCGAAGCCGCAGCGACACTGGTGCTCGAGGAGTTCGAACATGCCGCAGCGCGGGGCGCTCGCATCCATGCCGAAGTCGCGGGCTTTGGCACCAACTCCGACGGCAACCACGTCACCCAGCCGTCGGCGATTACCATGGCCGCGGCGTTGCGCCTCGCCCTCGAAGCCGCGGACCTCAAACCCGAAGCTATCGGCTTTGTGAATGGTCACGGCACCGCGACCGAATGGGGCGATATCGCTGAAAGCCGCGCAACCTTTGACGTCCTCGGCGGACGCATCCCGATCCACGCGTTGAAGAGCTACTTCGGACACTCGCTGGGGGCCTGCGGGAGCCTCGAGGCCTGGCTCGGAATCGAAATGATGAAGGATGGATGGTTCGCGCCCACCGCGAACCTGGTTAACGTTGACGAGCGCTGCGCCGCGCTCGACTATGTGGTTGGCGCAGGATGCCGCCGCGACATCGAATATCTGATGTCGAATAACTTCGCTTTCGGCGGAATCAACACCTCGCTGATTTTCAGGAAACTCTAGCGGGCGACTCTCACACGCGATCCATCCGAAGTTGTATCGACCCGTCGACGACCCGTCGGTCGCTCGATAATGTTCTCGCGCGCATAACACCAAATAAGTCGAAGCTGATTGGCGGCGTGGGTCGCAATTAAACTCTGCCTTAGAATTGTGCTATGAGGACAAGCAAAGACTAAGGTCAAGGGACTAGGCGAGGGACAGCACGATGAGCGCGCAGTCAAAATTAAACCATTGGATTAAGAATTTGCTGCGCCTCGCCGCAGTCGTAATTATGGTGGTCGCGATGGTCCGACAGACCGCGGCCAGCCATTTTGCTGCGACCACCCCGACTTGCGGCAGCGCGACCGGTCAGGATTTGCCGCCGGGCGGCAGCGGCGAGGATCTTGAGGTCACCGGCGGCGTTTGCAATGTGTTAACCGGGATGCACCATCTCGGGAACGTCAACATCTACAACGGCGGGACCTTGAAGTTCCCGGACGCGCCGGTCGATTTTTGGGCGAAGTCGATCCTGATTGAGAACAGCGGCACCCTCCAAGCCGGCGACATCAACGCTGCCACGGGCACGATTACGCCGCTCGGCACTCTCGGGCGCAACGCCGCCGGTACCAATTCGCACGTTTTGGACATTCACCTTTACGGACCTGAGGCCGCCGATCGACGCCATGGGCTGGGCATTCTCTGCAAGACTGATTCGCAGTGCGGCATTCCGAACTCGATCTGGAATCCCAACAATCAGAATCCGACGTCGCCGGTCACGATGAGCAATGGCGTTACCGACTACTTTTACAATTATACTCCGCTCCCCTACGACGACGGCGCCGATCCGACGACAAAGCAACAGGGCTTCTTTGGCTATAAGGTGCTGGCGCTTTCGTATGGCGGGACGCTGCAATTGTTCGGGGCCAAGGGCGCCAGTTACGATGCCGCCATCAATCAGGATCCATCGAAGTCCGGCGCCAGTTGGGCGCGCCTCAACACGGTGTTGGCTCCGCCGCCGGCGAGCGCGCCGGCGCCCTCGACCTTCATGCTCGATCGCGTGGTCGACTGGCAGGCTGGGGACGAGATTGCGATCTCGAGCACGGATTATCTGCCGGGTCACGCCGAGCAGCTCACGATCGCAACCAACACGACCGTCACCGACCCCAAAACCGGCAAGAATGTTTCGCAGATAACCACCGACATCGCGGCCGGCGCTGTGCTCAAGTGGCCGCATAATGGCGTGCGCTATCCGCTGAAAATTCCTGCCGGGATGGGTCCGACGCTGCCCAACGGCGATCCGCTGGGCGCCGCCGAGACCCGCGCCGCAGTCGCACTGCTCTCGCGCAGTATCGTGATCGAGTCGGCGAACAATTTCGGCGACACCAGCTTCCCGGCCCAACCGGGCAATTTCTTCGGCGGCCATACGATCTTCCGCGAGGGTTTTCTCAATCTGCAAGTGCAGGGCGTGGAGTTCGCGCGGCTCGGACAGGGCGGCAAGCTCGGCCATTATCCGGTGCATTTTCATATCTCGCGCAAGGCCCCGCCCAATACATACGTGAAGGACTCGTCGATCAACGAGTCGATGACCCGTTGGTACGTGCTGCATGCGACGCAGAACGTCTTGCTGCAGCGCAACGTCGGCTATCTCTCGGTCGGGCATGGTTACTATCTCGAGGATGGCACTGAGACGGACAATAAGTTCTATTCGAATCTAGGAGTGCTGGCGCGCGGCGCGGTTGACGACGCGATGGTCAACCCGCGCAGCGTCCCCGGCATCCTCGCCGCCCCCGACTATCCGATCCTGCCGGGTCCGCCACCCAAACAGCTCGGGCCGGCCGACGACGTCGTGCCCTATCATTCAGACTGGGACCATCCGACGGATTTCTGGATCATGAACGGCTGGAACGACTTCGAATACAACATGGCCGCGGGCGCAGGTACCTGCGGCATCTGCTATTGGCTGCTACCGGGCATCAACAGTGGCGTGTCATCGACGATGATCTGGGATTCCTACGCCTCCGAGCAATCGGATGCCGGCCGCGCAGGCACTTCGCCGCTGCAGGAGTTTCTCGGCAACTACTGCAGCTCGGCGATGAACTCCTTTAACACGGTCGCTAATACCAGCGCCTGCTTCGGGGTGCAGGTCGGGCCGAATCAGGCGAATCCGATCTTCCCAGTACTCAATCCGGTCAAGAACGACCTTGCGCCCTCGGCCAATTCGACCACGCCCGACGAGAACGGTTTCAACGCGAAAAATTTCTATCCCCAGGTGGGCGGCGGCGGTCGCTTCCCGACGAAATGTCCTGCGAGCGGCGATTGCAGCAAACAACCGGTCTGCGCCGACGGCAGCGAGGGCAACTGCGTCATTACCGCGCTCGACCAGTACACTTCGGCGTTTCATTGGACGGAGACGAACTTCGCGGCGGTTTGGCTGCGCCCGCAATGGTATCTATTTCTAAATAGTGTGTTGTCGGACGTGCAGAACGGCGGCATCACCTTCGTGACCGGTGGCGGCTACACCCGCTCCGACGTTATTCCGGGCCATTGGGCGCTCGCGCGCAAGAACGCCTTCGTCGGCACGACCCAGAACGGGCCGAACAACCAATACACGACTAATGGCGGCGCCTTCAGCAAGGCCAGCGGGCTCAAGTGTGCGACGGCGACGAACGGCGCGTCGCCGGGTAATTATTGTCTCTCCGCCGACGACGAGCTCAGCGTGCCACTGAGCAACTTCGGCGACAATCAACGTCTGTTCAATATTTACGACGGGCCGTCCTACGAGGACGCCAATGCCTATCTCGATATCACCCCAACCAATATCACCGACTGCCAGCCGAACATGAGCGCACCTGCCAACACCTGCTTTCAGAGTGCATGGTCCGCCGGCGGAATCCTCGGGATGCCCTATGACCCCAATACCAAGACTTGCTATTTGCCCAACGCCGCGATCGCATGGAAGCAGCCCAACGGCTTCTACTATCCCCCGGCCTTTCATTCGAAGAATCTGTTCTTCGACAATGTCGGCATCCGCCACTTCGTAATCGAGCCGCTGTTCAAGACGACCGGACGGTTCCAGACTGATCCCGACCAGGTGAAGCAGCGCTATTGCACCTGGAACGACGGCATGTTCACCGGCTTCACCGATGTCGATCGCCAGACCGAGCTGAACGACGACGATGGCAGCCTGACCGGGCTCGTCGATACTATCTCGGTGAACGAAGATCCTTTCTTCAACGCGCCCGTCTCGACCGCCGAGTGTCTCTCTGATGTCGGGGTGACGCCGGAGCGGGCCGCTGATCCGACCAATTATCCCGGTACCGCGAAAACCAGCCCCTACAGTTATGTCAGCAGCGTGGTGTTTCCGGACTGCGCAGCGGGAGGGAAAAAATGCACCGGCGAAGATCAATGGAATTCAAACTGCGGTAGTCCGAACTGCTCCGGCGTGCCGCTTTATCGCCTCAATCTCACTGCCGAAGAAAGCCAGGAAAAGCCCTTGCCGACGCCTTTCATCCGCATGATGGGTCAGGACAAATTCCAACGCAGTACGCTGACCGCCAACAACAATACCTATTACATCGATACCACGCCCAGCGCGGCCGCCCAGAATGCGGGACTGCTCAACGTCTTCCAAGCGGGCAAGACCTATTATGTATTCCTGCTCTTCGCCCAGGCGGACACCAAGCAGACTTACGAGCTGTACGTCGGCAAGGATCCCGCGTTTGACCGGACCAAGAGTGTTTTTCTGACCCGCGTCGATCTGCCGGGCGCCTACAACTTCTCGTCTAACGGCGCCAATCCGTGGCCGGATGGTTGGAGCCGGGTTTACGACCCGAGCAGTGGAATTCTCACCGTCACGATGGACATGAGTGCGATCGCGAACTTCAAGACCGAATATAGCGACACGCAGCAGGCGCATTGTCAGCCCGCTTCATTCTGCAAGTGGGACGCGAGCAACACCAGCAATCAATGTCAGTGCGCGGCGTCGTCGGGCGGCGGAATCTTGCCGGCTTTCCTCGGCAATGAGTGCACCGCGCAAGACAGCGCAATCTGCAGCTCGGCGATTCGTGACGTCGATTGCCCCGAGGGCGGCTGCTACGGCTTCGGCGTGACGTTGTCGCCGCTCTTCACCACTAGTGATACGCCGATACCGCCGCCGCCGGCAACTTGCTACCCGAACAACACCGGTTGGAATCTGCCGTTCCAGGGAATCACGGACGCTACGGACGCCTGTTTTTACATGGATCCGCCGGCAGGCGCATTCTGCGCGCCACCTGGCGCACGCTGACGAGAGGAAACCGGCCGCAAGTTTCTGATTCGGAGCTACGGGGCGACGACGCCGCGTGGTTGACCCTGCACCAGGCGGAAGAAGCTTTGGATCCGATTGTAGTTGGCGCCGAAGTCGCCCTTGCCGTCGCGCGACTTCGAGCGCATCTCGAGCAGGCTGCCGCCACCGTCGGCGGGGCGCACCTGGATCACGAAGTCATCCTGGAAGCGAAACAGCCAGGAAGTAGCCACGCCTTCGAGTTGCCGCCGCTGCGGGTCTGTGTAGGTGATCTGCCAGACCGGCGCCTCGCCGACAATAATCTCGGTCTTTTTGAAGACGTCATCGGGCGACCCGTCCAGCTTGAGCGGCGCTAAATCCTTGTAGGCGGACGCGGCCTCCTGCACTGGCGCGTAGGCCGCAGCATTATATTTCAGGTCGCGTCCCTGGTTGGCCGGCAACTCCTGCGCGTGGATGAATTCGGGCGGATTCTTCGTGTCCGTCGTGATGTCGTTGATCGCCGGATAGGGGTGCGTGACGATCACCAAAACCACCGGAACCAGGATTGCGAGCGACAAGATGCCGCCGGTGATCGCCCGCGGCATCGCGGTCCGTCGCGCTGGCGAGAACGCCATCATCCCGAGCGCAATGAGCGTGAAGACCAGGGCAAGTAGCGCGAACAGCAGACCGCCCGCGAATAGCTGAAAGCCGATGAACGGCTTGGTGAGCGAGTAATGCGCCGCGGCGATCCCGGCCATCGCGAGCGCTACCGCAATCATACTGTCAAAGAAGGCGAGCCATGCCATTGCCATAATGGTTCGATTTCAGCGTGCCGGTGATGAGAACCGCGCGCGTCCCTTGACTGTCTTGGTTAGCGGAAGCGCGCGCGATTTCAAAGCGCGGCCGCGGCGCTTCCGGGATTCGGAGAGATATTTATCGGTAAACGTGTCCTGAGCCTGCCCAACTCGGGCGAGCAGAGGACAGCGCGCAACCTCCTCGCACGCTTCTCAACGATGGCATTGCATTATGCAATTGCTCGTTCTGTAGGCAGAGCTTGCCGGCAAGTGCCACGTGTGCGCCGTCTTTAGGATGGCATTCGCCTTGCTGAAGGCCCCGACGGCGCGAGCTTTCGATAAAGTGCGTGCGCTAGGAAAGGAGAGCCAGATGAAACGAATCGAGGCCGTGATCAAGCCTTCAAAGCTCGATGAGGTGAAGGCGAGCATCACCGCGCTGGGGATCACCGGACTGACCGTATTCGAAGTCAAAGGTTTTGGCCGGCAAAAGGGGCATACGGAGATGTACCGGGGGACGGAATATGTCGTGGACTTCCTGCCTAAGGTGCTGATCAGCGTCGTCGTGGTTGAGGAGATGGTCGAGCCGCTGGTAAAGGCGATCGCGGAAAACGCGAGGACGGGCAAGATCGGCGACGGGAAGATTTTTGTCTCGTCGCTGGATGAGGTCGTGCGAATCCGCACTGGCGAG